>CALXUX010000099.1 GCA_944391785.1 uncultured Clostridia bacterium | reverse complement strand
CACGTTGATTTGATTTCAAACGTAGTCTCAACAACGCCAAATGGCAATTATCTTTCAACCTTCCCCAAATTGTAAGATTATACGGGGGTAAAATCCCCTGGATGTGAAAATAATACTAGCCATTTTCCTCTGTAATCATTTAAACTTATTTCTCCAAATGTAGTCATAGCTGTAAATTCTGGTGCTTTTTGTCCTATTTTGACATTTCCGTTCATCATTAATTCATAATCCATAAAATATCTCCTTTCTCTTATATTTTATGGACTTTTTATGTTTTGGTTACAGAGTTTAAGTGCTTTTTTTGCTTATTTTCTATCTAACATATACAACTTTGCTATATCCTGACAAGCCTTTCAAATTTTGCTATTGAATTTTTGCACTTTTCTATAACTAAATAAACTCTTTCATTTATAAATTATGAAAAGAGTTTATTTACCAATAATTAATAAAATTAAATTATTGCACATTAAAATTACAATTGTAACTTTAATCATTTTCTAATCCTACTAACTTACCTCCTACTAATTCTCCTTCCTCTTTTTCTAAGAAATCAGATTTTTTCATTTGTTTCTTCATTTTCATAGATATATACTCGTCCAATTTTTGGCTTTGTTTTAGTATTTTTTCATAGCTTGCTCCTTTAGTTATTAGACTTTCTAATCTACTTTTATTTCTCATAATAAGTAATGTTAATTTAAAATCATCCATAACATCACCATCCTATGGCGATATTATACCATATTTTTTTAAAAAATGTGTCGAAATTTGTCTTTTATTACAAAAAATTGCAATTTAATAAATTTAAATACTATAAATCAAAGAAAATTATTAGAATAATTTAACATTAAAATTAAAATTAATATTAATATTAACATTAAAATTAATATTAACATTAAAATTTAAAATTTATCAAAATTCTTCTTCCTATAATATTCACACTATATAGATTAATATATTTTCAAATTAATTTTCTAATCATCTTCAGCAATTGTCTCTCTTTTTAAATGTAATCTTTCATTTTGAGTATTTTCCTCTTTATTAATTATAAAAGTACGTGAAAAATTATCTTCTTGGCTTGTATTCATAGGATTTACTATTTTTTCAAAACTATCTAAACTCATCATTATCATATGTCCATAACCATTTTTAGTTAAATATATACGTTCTCCTTCTTCTGCCTTTTTTTCTATTTCTTGAAAATTTTCTTTTAAATCTTCAATTGGTTTAATTTGTATCAATATAATCACCTTCCTTAATTATATTATACACAAATTTCCAATTTTTAATCCATTATAAAATTTTTTTATATCTATTTATTGTATATTGTTTTAAATTAGATTAAATGGTATTAATTTATACTAGGTTAAAAGTTTTTGCAATATTTATTCTCCTTTAAATTAGCTATCAATTTTTCTTTACATTTTAATTTAATTTTTTAAATTTTAATTATACTAAAATTTTATCATTATAAGTATCATCAAATTGTTTCAAA
Source organism: uncultured Clostridia bacterium (assembly GCA_944391785.1). GTDB lineage: Bacteria > Bacillota > Clostridia > TANB77 > CAG-508 > CAG-269. The sequence goes on along the minus strand of CALXUX010000099.1, from coordinate 8,022 downwards.
TATTCTATATATTCTTCTAAACAATATCCTTTTTCCTTCATAAATGTTGCATTTTCTATTCCAACATATCTATAATGCCAAGGTTCATATTCAATCATTGTTAAATTTTTCTTTTCGGTTGGATATCTTAATACAAATCCATACTTATAAGAATTTTCCATAAGCCATTGCTGAAGTCCGTGTTTCTTCTTGTTTTTTATCTAATATTTGATAATCTTCTGAAACAATATCAACTGCAAGTCCTGTTTGATGTTCTCCAGTTCCTGGAATTGCTACCCAATATGAGGCTAAATCATATGCTGTTTCATATGAGTTACCCATTTTTATATATTCATCAACTTTATTATAAAATAAATATTCTTGTTTTTCCTTAGTTCTAAAACTTGAACAGATTATTGGATTTAAATTTAAGCTTTCTGCATCAGATAACATTTTTTCTAAACTTTCTGCTATTCTGCTATCTACATAATGAGAATAATTAATTTTAGTTAATTCTGTTTCATAATTTTCTGGAATTTTATTTTTTTTATTTACTAAAATTAATTCCCAATCTGATAAATTACTATTTATTTCTTTTTTTGTGCTTAAATTATTTTCATTATCAATCCTTTCAGTATTTACTTCATTTTTATTATTTTCATCATTTTTATTATTATTTTTTTCATCTATTTCAGCTGTAACATTTTCATTATTGTTTTCGCAATTTATATCATTTTTGTCATTTTTATTATATTGTTCATTTTGAATTTGAGCTGTTTCTATAGTTTTCTCAGTTTTTTCTGTATTTTTATTTGCAAGATTTTGCACATCTATATTAATTACAAATTTAAAAACTATTAAGACTAAAATCAAAAATATTATACAAAATAATATAAATATACTTTCATTATATAAATATTTTTTTACTTTTTTTATGTATTTTTCTCTAGAAAACTTAGGGCTTTTATGCCTTTTCTTTTTATTATTTATTTTTATACACATCCTTTACATTTGTATAATCTTCTCCCAAGGTAGATTATCTTTTCCGAAGTGTCCATAATTTGTGGTTTGAGTATAGATTGGCTTTTTTAAATCTAGGTATTTTATTATTCCTTCTGGTGTTAAATCAAATTTATTTAAAATTAATTGTTCAATTTCTTCATCTTTAATTTTACCTGTTGAAAAAGTATTAACAAAAATAGATAATGGCTCTTTTAAACCTATTGCATATGATAATTGTATCTCACATCTATCAGCATATCTATTTGCAACTATATTTTTTGCAATATGACGAAGCATATATGCTGCAGATCTATCAACTTTACTTGGATCTTTTCCTGAAAATGCTCCTCCACCATGTCTTGCAATTCCACCATATGTATCTACTATTATTTTTCTACCTGTAAGACCTGTATCACCTAAAATTCCTCCTATTACAAATCTTCCTGTTGGGTTTATATATATTTTTGTTTTTTCATCAATCATATTTTTTGGTACTACTTCATAAATTACTTTATTTTTTATTGCTAACTTTAGTTCTTCTGTTGTAACATTTTCTAAATGCTGGCTTGAAATTAATATTGTATCTATTCTTTTGGGTATGTTATCTTCATATTCTACTGTTACTTGGGTTTTTCCATCTGGTCTTAAAAATGGAATGATTCCATTTTTTCGTACTTCTGTTAATTTTTTAGATAATTTATGTGCCATATTTATTGCATAAGGCATATAATTTTCGGTTTCATTGCTTGCATATCCAAACATTATTCCTTGGTCTCCTGCTCCTCCTGTATCTACACCCATTGCAATATCTGGACTTTGTTTTATAATATCAAATTTTATATTACATGTTCTATAATCTAAGTCTGTTTTTTCATTATCATAGCCTATTTCTTTTATTTTTTCTCTTGTTATTTTTTCTATGTCTATTTTAGCATTTGAAGTAATTTGCCCTGCAATTGTAATTGTTTTATGACTTGCAAAAGTTTCTATAGCAACTTTTGAGTTTCCATCTTGTTTTAAACATTCGTCTAATATACTGTCAGAAATATAATCACATAATTTATCAGGATGTCCTTCTGTTACACTTTCTGATGTAAATAAATATTTTCTCATTTTATCAATTCCTTTCAAAATTACCAATGTTTTTAAGTAAGTATATAATACTAACTTTTCTTATAATTGTCAATCTAAATTCTAAAACATTACAATTCAAAAAAATGTTTGACAAATCTTTGTTCTTATGATATATTACAAAAAACAAAAAAATCGAGAAAATTATGGAAATATTAGAAAAATTAAAAATATTAGCAGATTCTGCAAAATATGACGCCTCTTGCAGTTCAAGCGGAAGTAATAGAAAAAACACCAAAAATGGAATAGGAAATGCAAATAACTCTGGAATATGCCATACTTGGGGTGCAGATGGTAGGTGTATTTCCCTACTAAAAATTTTGTTTACAAATAGCTGTATTTATGACTGCAAATATTGTATAAATCGCTCTTCAAACACAGTACCCCGTGCAACTTTTACACCAAGAGAAGTTGCAGATTTAACAATCAATTTCTATAAAAGAAATTACATAGAAGGTTTATTTTTAAGTTCTGCTGTTATTAAATCACCAGACTATACTATGGAAAAATTATTGCAAACCGTAAGTATTTTAAAAAATGAATACAATTTTAATGGTTACATTCATTGCAAAACAATTCCTGGATGTTCTCCTGAATTAATAGATAAACTAGGTTTACTTGTAGATAGGCTAAGCATAAATATAGAACTTCCTTCAAATAACAGCCTAAAACTGCTTGCACCACAAAAAGAAAAAACTGGAATTTTAAAGCCAATGGAATATGTATCTAAAAACATACTGCAAAATTCACAAATAAAATCCAAACACAAAAAATTATTTGTACCTGCTGGACAAACAACACAACTTATTATAGGAGCAACACCAGAAACAGACTTAAAAATTTTAAAACTATCTGAAGGGCTTTATTCTAAATTAAAATTAAAAAGAGTATATTACTCTGCATATATATCAATAAATAACGACAAAAATCTTCCAACATTAAAAGCCCCTCCCCTTTTAAGAGAAAACCGTTTATATCAAGCTGACTGGTTATTACGTTTCTACGGTTTTACATCAGATGAACTTTTAGATGAGTCACACCCAAACTTTAATACTTTATTAGACCCAAAATGTGACTGGGCAATAAGGCATTTAGATAAATTCCCAGTAGAGATAAATAAAGCAGATTATTATACATTACTTAGAGTTCCAGGTATAGGAGTAATATCTGCAAAAAAAATAATACTTGCAAGGCGAAACTTTAATTTAAAATTTGAAAACTTAAAAAAATTAGGTGTTGTTCTAAAAAGAGCACAATATTTTATAACTTGCCAAGGAAAATACTATGACAAAATTTATAAATTTACACCTAACTTTATAGAAAAAAACTTGCTGTATGATGAAAGAAAAACTTTGATAGATCAAAAATTTGAACAATTATCTATTTTTGATAATTTATTACCTGCAAAGGAGGATAAAGTAAAATGTCTAACTGGAAACTTGTAAATAAAGTTTTTTTATATGATGGGACATTTGAGGGATTTTTAAGTTTAGTATTTTACTGTTTTACATTAAAAACATTACCTCAAAAAATATATCAAGTAGAAAAATATTGCAATAATTTTTTAGAAACCACAATCACAATAGAAACAGATTATAACAAATCTAAACGTGTTTTTGATGGAATACATAATAATATATCATTTGAAACACTGTATAATAGTTTTTATGCATTTTTATCTGACCAAAAGGATAAAGAATTAAATATATTAAAATACTTATGCGATGGCTTTGAGCTTGGCCCAAAAATAAATTCAATGCTAACAGTTCCTTATGTATTTTCGGTTTTAAGTATGAAAAAAAGAGCTTGCAGTGAATGCCATAAACTAAAAGGTCTTGTGCGATTTATGGAAATATCTAATAATATATATTATTCATCTATTCACCCAGATAATAATATAATAGAACCTTTAGGTCAACACTTTATAAAAAGAATTCCTAATCAAAATTTTATTATACATGACAAAAACAGAAATTTATGCTTTTTATATAATTGTTCTGCAATCCAGAATAATAGCTCAACATGCCAGAATAATCATTCTTCATACCAGAATAATAATTCTGCATACAAAAATAATAATTCTGCATACAAAAATAATAACTCTACATATCAAAATAGTAATTTTGTATATCAAATAATAGATGGCTCAAATTTTAAATTACCCAAACTATCAGATAAAGAAAAATATTATGAAGTACTATGGAAAGTCTTTTTTGAAACAATAGCAATAAAAGAACGAAAAAATCCTAGATGTCAAATGCAATTTATGCCAAAAAAATATTGGAATGATTTAATAGAAAATCCCTAAATAAATATTTTTATAAAATTTATTTTCTTAAGATTTAAAGAAAAATCTAAAAAATCTTAAGAAAAATCTGAAGAAAAAACGATAAATTAAATATATCGTTTTTTCCTTCTCTTAAATATTTTCTTTTCTAATAGTTTCAATTATGTTTTGTTTCTTAGTTTTTCTTACTGCATAATTCATTGTTATAAAAATAATTGCCATTACAAATACTATTGAAATGATAATAGGAATAGTTGGGAATTTATATTCTGTAAGGTAGATTTCTCCCATTGTTCTATATATTAAATATGATAATATAAGCCCTATAGGTATTCCTATAATTAAAGATTTTATTCCATAAATTAAGCTTTCATAATTAATCATTCTATTAAATTCTTTATCTTGCATTCCTATTGATTTTAGTATTGCAAATTCTCTATTTCGTAGTGCCATATTTGTTGTTATTGTATTAAATATGTTTGTAATTCCTATAATTGAAATTACTGCTATAAATCCATATAGAAATATAGATATTATAAGTACCATATTTTTTTCTTGTTTTACTTGTTCTTCTATATTATAGATATTTGATTTATTTGTATTATCTATTTTAATTATTTCTTCTTGTAATTTACTTGGATTTTCTGCATTTATATACATACTTTGAATTGAGTAATTGAATTCTTCCATCTTTTCGTCAGATACTATTAGTACAACATTACTATCATTTTCAAACATTCCTCCAAGTGGAAGCTCTTTAGTTCTTAATGCAATTTCTATTTCTCCATTTTTTGCAAGCTTCCCTTCATCATCTAAAATTTTATATGGAAGCATATCTCCTTTGTCTAGGTTTAACATATTGTATTCTACTCTTCTAGTTCCATCTTTATTTTCGTCATATTCGTAGCCTACTCTTGTGTCATAAAGTATAGCTTTGTCTTTTACATCTTCATATTTTAAGCCTAATTCTTTTATATATTCTTTATATGCTTTGTCTCCTATTGCTCTTACTAATACTATTAATCCTTCATCTGTTAATGAATAACCTGTTGAAAATTGAAAAGTCTGAGATGTGTAATACTTTTCTTCTGAATATACTATTCCAAATTTTACTATTGCACTTTCTTTTATTCCATCTAACTTTTCTATTTTATTAAAGTATTCTAAAGCTCCTCGCGTTTCATTTTTATAATCATATACTGTTATATTTGCTCTTCCTTCACTATATTGCAAACTTGATAAATTAAATACATTTTCTACAAAAGAGTTCATTGAGATGAATAAAATTATACTAATTGCTATTGAAAAAATTGTAGTCATATATTTTTTCCTACTTCTTTTAAAGTTTTTACTCGCTATGACTCCTTCTATGCCAAATAATTTTTTTCTAATTTTATAATTTCTTGAAAACTTTGATTTTTGTTTGTTTTTTCCAAATCTTTTTATTTTTATTTTTATATCTTGGTTTTCTCTTATTGCATCTATTGGAGAAATTTTTCCCGCTCTTATGCTTGGCTTGATTGTAGATATTAATATCATAAAACAAGACACTAGTATTGCAATTAATATTGCAGGTAAGGAAATAACAAGTTTTAAATCAAAGTTATCAATCAATTGAGTTTGACCTGTTTTCATTAAATTATTTACTATTAAAAGTACTATCCATATTGCAACTATTCCAAGTATAATTCCTATTGGGATTGCAATAATAGATAATATAAATCCTTCGAAAAATATGCTTTTTCTTATTTGCTTAGGTGTTGCTCCAATGCTTGCAAGCATACCTAGTTCTTTTGTTTTTTCTGTTAATGATATATTAAAACTGTTTCTTATTACAAATGCTGATGTAAATATAATTATTGCTATTACTATAGCTGCAAGTATCGTAATTGCATCTTGTGTTCTATTGCTTTTAAATACTCCTTTATACTGTAATAAACTTTCATTTTCTGTTATATTTTCTTCTTCAATGCCTAATTCTTTTGCTAGATATTCTGAAAATTCATATGTTTTTGAGGCATCTTTTAATAATATTGCAATATTTAAATTATTATTTTCATCACTATTTTCAGTATTACCTTTAAAATTATTTATATCATTTTTACTCATTTTTGTTATAACTGTATAACCTGGTGCTGAAAAATCTTCAAAATTTGGTCTTTCTATTATTCCAACTATTGTATATTCTTTTGTGAAATTTACTTCTATTTTTTCTTCTTGGTATTCATCATCTAATACTTCCGCTCCATTTTCTCTTGCTATTTTATTTCTATTTTCTACATCTTCTTTTGTAAAATATGGATTATTTTGGTTCAATTTATCTGTGCCCAATAATCTGTCACCAATATTTAATGTTATTTTATCTCCTACTTTTAATTCAAGTTTACCATTTGTTAAAAGATGATCTGGCACTAGTATTTCATTTTCGTTTTCTGGCATTCTTCCATCTATTAAAATTAAACCTCCATTGCTTAGCATATAATCATCAAAGCTTTCTACATATACATATGGTTTATTTTCATTTTGAATTCCATCTAGTTTTGCATATCCTAAGTCTTGTGATAAACCTAAGGTTTCTACTTCTTTATTGTTTTCTATGTATTTTAATTGTTCTTTTGTTACATTGTTTGCTCTAATATAATAATTTCCATTCTTTATAATTTCTCTTTCTACCATTGCACTTTGAAAACTTGCAACAAATGTTGTAATAGCACATATAAGTGCTACAGAAAGGGAAATACCAATCATTGTAACAATTGTTCTTTTTTTGTTTAATTTTAAATTTTTTATTGTTAATTTATTTAAAATTTTCAAAACAATTCCCCTCCTATTTTATTTTTTCGTCTTTAATAATTTTTCCATCTTGCATAGTTATAATCCTATCCGCTTCTAATGCTATGTTTTCATCATGTGTTATTACAATTAATGTTTGCTTATATTTTTTATTATACACTTTAAGTAAATCCATAATCTCTCTTGAGGCTTTTGAATCTAAGTTTCCTGTTGGTTCATCTGCAAGTACAATACTTGGGTTATTTATAATTGCTCTTCCAATCGATACCCTTTGCTGTTGACCTCCAGATAATTGGTTTGGTAGATGCTCACTTCTTTTGTCTAAACCTAGAATATACAAAATTTCATTTAAACGTTTTTCATCTACTTTTTCTCCATCTAAATCACAAGGCAAGGTAATATTTTCTTTTACATTAAGAATTGGTATTAAATTATAAAATTGATATATTAATCCAACTTTTCTTCTTCTAAAAATTGCGAGATTATCATTATTGAGCTTATATATATCAGTTCCATCAATAAAAACTTTTCCACTTGTAGGTTTATCAACGCCACCAATCAAATGTAATAAAGTTGACTTACCACTACCAGATGCCCCAACAATTGCAACAAATTCTCCTTTTTCTACACTAAATGAAACATTGTCTAATGCTGTAACTAAAGTATCTTTTTTACCATATTTTTTTGTCAAATTTTCAAGCTTTAAAATTTCCATTGTATCTCCTCCTTTAGTTTTTATATTAATGTACTTAAGTGACTCTTAAGTGACTTTTTAAAAAAAGAAGAAAATTGCCAAAGGGTTGCCCAAAGAGGACAGAGCAAAAATTGCC
>CALXUX010000098.1 GCA_944391785.1 uncultured Clostridia bacterium | reverse complement strand
AGCCAATCATCAAGAGCTTCCCTCAAAACGAATGACCTTTATAATGGAGCCACTTCCCAGATTCGAACTGGGGACCCTCGCATTACAAGTGCGATGCTCTGGCCAGCTGAGCTAAAGTGGCAAAATTTGGTGACCCCGACGGGAATCGAACCCATGTCTCCGCCGTGAAAGGGCGATGTCTTAACCTCTTGACCACGGGGCCTTATATTAAAAGAACTAAACCATTTATTTAGTTCTTTTGGTGAGCTATCCGCGACTCGAACGCGGGACAACTTGATTAAAAGTCAAGTGCTCTACCACCTGAGCTAATAGCCCATATGCATTCCTAGAACGCTTTTATATATTACACTATTTTTTGCAATCTGTCAATACTTTTTGTAAAAGTTTTTGACTTTTTTTGATTTTTTTGTAAATTTCTTGTGAATTTTTTGTTTGTTCTAGTTTTTGCATTTACTTTTTGAGCATTATTTTGTTTTTTTATTGCTTTTTACTTGTTTATATTTAATTTATGCATTTAGTTTTTCTATAACTTCTTCTACATCTATTCCATGTACTTGACATGCTTCTTCTAGTGTTTCCATTTGTGATGCTGGGCAACCTAAGCAGTGCATTCCTATTTCTAAAAGTATTTCTGCTTTTTCTGGTGTTTTTTCTAAAATTTCACCTATTGTTGTGTCTTTATTATATTCCATATTGTTCTCCTTTCTTTTTTGTTTACATATATATTTTATCACACATTTCTTAAAAAGTATACATTTTTTTTAGAAAAACTATAGACAAATTATAAAAAATATTATATTATAGTTTTGGTTTTGTCTTTTACATTTAGATTCGAGGTGATTTTATTCAAAATTTAATTGATTTATTTTTTATTATATTTATTATACAACTAATTATAAGTTTATATTCTATTTATACCTTTTTTAATATCAAAATTTTTCACAATCAACAAGGTTCTAAATTAGAGCTTAAAAAAACATTTCAAAATAAGGGAGGTAATTTGTAATTAAATTATTATTTCGAATTTTATTTTGTCTAATTTTTGTAATTTTATTCTGCACATTTGAATATAAAATATTTTCCCCCATTTTTTATTCTGAAGAGTTAATTATTACTTACGGAATACATCCTTTTGATATTTGTACTAAAAACCCAGATTTATGGCATTTTATTAAAATCTTATTTGTTTTTTCAGCTTTTATCTCTTCTTTAGTTATTTCTAATTTTATCTATATAAGAGTTATTTTTAAATTATTTGATATAATTAAATCTGTAAAATTAAAAATTATTAATAATTTCAAAAATAAAAATTTATCTAATACCCCAAACTTAAATTTGTCTAATTTAAATTTAAATATTGGAATTGATTCATTTGGTAAAGTTGTTTCTATTCCAGAAAAAGGATTATATCAAAATTTTTTAATAACTGGTACTATAGGTTCTGGTAAAACTTCTTCTGCTATGTATCCTTTTACTAAGCAGTTATTTGAATATAATTATAAAAATCCAGATGATAAAATTGCTATTTTAATTTTGGATGTTAAAGGTAATTATCATTATCAAGTAAAAAAATATGCTGAAGAATTTGATCTTTTAAATGATGTAATTGAAATAAATCTTTCTGGTAATATTAATTATAATCCTCTTTTTAAACCTAATTTAAAACCTATCGTTTTAGCAAATAGATTAAAAACTATATTGACATTATTTTCTGAAAATAATTCTGAATCTTACTGGCTTGATAAAGCTGAACAGGTTCTTGCTGAAAGTATTAAAATTTGTAGATTGTATAATGATGGTTATGTTACTTTTTTAGAATTGCATAAGTTGATAACAATGCCAAATTATTTTGAGGAAAAAGTTAAAGTATTACGTGAGTTATTTATTTCGTCAAAATTAGATAAAAAAGATATATATGAATTAAATTCAAGTTTAGATTTTTTTTACAAAGAATTTTATAATCTTGATTCTAGAACAAAATCAATTTTAATTTCTGAAATTACTAGAATAACTAATACTTTTATTTCAGATTACGATGTTTTTAAGTGTTTTTGTCCTAAAAAGGAAAATTTAACTTTTTTGGGTTTTGAAGAAGTCTTAAAATCAGGTAAAATTGTTGTCTTAAATATAAATGTTGCAGAATATTCACTTTTATCTAAAATACTTGCTACTTATTTAAAAATAGATTTTCAATCTGAAATTTTGACTAATTTATCTAATTCTTCTATTAAAAAATCTGCTTTTATTTGTGACGAGTATGATAAATATTGTACTAAAACAGATGCTGATTTTTTCTCTGTTAGTAGAGAAGCTAAATGTATTAATATTGTTAGTACTCAGAGTTATTCTTCTTTAAAAAATACTTTAAATGATGATTCTAGTGTTAAGGTTATTATTCAAAATTTGATAAATAAAATTTGGTTTCGTACTGATGATAATTTTACTATTGAAGAGGCTCAAAAACAACTTGGTAGGGAGGATAAAGAAAAGGTTTCTAGAAGTTTTTCAGAGAGTGCTAGAGAGACAAATTTTAGTTATATTACTAATACTTTTAATTCTGAAAATTCTAATATTTCAGAGACTTATAGTACTTTTACTCAAAATGATTATATTTTTGATTCTAATTTTTTTACACAAGACTTAGAGACTTTTTCTGCTTTGACTTTTCTTTCTGATGGTAATAAAATTTTTAAACCTGAAAAATTAAGAATGATTCCTTATTTTAAATAATTATATTTTATAGATTTATTTTTTATTATTTATTTTTTATTATTTATTTTTTATTATTTATTTTTTATTATTTATTT
>CALXUX010000097.1 GCA_944391785.1 uncultured Clostridia bacterium | reverse complement strand
TTATATTATCTAATTCTTTATTTATTTTTTCTAACCTTAATGGAAATGATGTTTTTGCTTCTGTTAAAATTGCCCCAGAAGTTTCTAGTTTGAATTTGTTTCCTATATAGTCGATTATGCTATATCCTGTTATGGCAAAACCTGGGTCTATTCCTAATATTCTCATTTTTTTGCTCCTCGTCTTTCGAATTTCTGTTCTTATTATATCATAATTATTTTATTTTGCAATGTTTTGTTTCTAAAAATTTAGTGATTTAATTGTTTGTTAATTATGGTATCTTTCTGGATTTTAGAATATTGATGATTAAATAGAAAAAATGGTAATACCTGATATATACCAAATATTACCATTATATATTAATTAAAAATTTTCACACACTAATCTTAACAAGCTTCTCATATTTATATTTCAACGAACTATCTTACTTAACAATTTTACTTATTGTATCTTTTGTGACATCAGATTGTAGATAAACTACGGGGCGAATACCCAATGTATTACCATCCTCTTTACCATCCGAATTGAATAAGTTGAAATAGTCACGGCTCACATAGCCACTAAACACAGCCCCTGGGCCGAAGAAAGTACACTCGCCAATAGGACTACTGTCGCTAGCAGTGCCGACACCAGGAGAGGCTAGCCAGTATGGACTATCAATATAATCTTCTGTTCCTTCAAATATTAGATTTTTTATTGTATCATTTACTGTTATTGAATTCTTTTCATATCCATATGCCGTTAATTCTATCTGTGTTCCTACCGGTAATTTTTCTCCTCTTAAAAAGCTTTCTGGTGTGTATTCTTCTTCTCTTGTTGTTGTATATTTTCTTCCTAACAATCTAGCTATATCTATATTATTTGCTCTTCCTGTATCCTCTTTTAAATATATTCCATTTCCTTCTTTTACCACTCCTAATGTTCTATTTACATCTTCTATTCTTATGCTTAATGCTTTTTCTGCTCCTTTTCCTGTTCCAAATGCTGAACTCATATTGTCTAGTGCTTGTTCACAATATACATAGCCTTCTGCTCCATAAATTGTGTGTGTACTCCCACAAGGTTTTCAGCCATTTTTATCATTTTTCGTTCCTCTTTTGAATTTTTTTATTAGCTTTATAATACCATTTTTATATTTTCTTTTCAATATTCGTAATCAAATTGTAATATAGAATGCTTTTTACTTTAATTTTTCTATTTCTTCTTCTGACAATTCTGTAATTTCACATATTTTTTCTATTTCAAATCCCATTTTTAATAATTTTTTCGCTATTTCTTTTTTTTCACTATTTTTTCCCTTTGCTTCTCCTCTTTCTTCGGCATCGTCTAGTCCTGTATAATAAATCCATCTTGCAATTTCTCTTTCTTCATACATTTCTCTTTCTTTTGGGTCCATACTCATTACCTCTAATTCTGTTTTAGCTCTTTTTATTTCTTCATTTACTTTCTCTGCCATTTTTATTCTTTCCCCCTCTCCAACTAATAACCATAACCATTGGTCTAGCTTATTTTCTACTCCTGGATTTTTCTTTATGAACTTTGGCAATTCTATATAGTGAATTTCTGCATTTTCTGTTACTAACCCATTTTCTCCTTTGTATCCCATATTTACATATTTGTCTTCTCTTATCTTGTCAAATCTCATATGTGATATATTATGATATGTATTTGTCTTAAAATAGTTGAAATTTAATATCCATATTACTATTGTTTTTTTCAGCTTTTGATATATATCTCCTGGTTTTAATTGTGGATTTATTAATTTTGATAAATATACTAAACTTCTATTTTCTAAGTTATACTCATCTGATGTTTGCATTTCTATATCTAATGTTATTTCATCATTTATCTTTGCTTTTATATCTAGTCTAGCTAACTTCTCGTCTAGTATATTTTTGGGAATTTCTGGGTTCTTGACTTCTACCTTTTCTATTTTTATTCCTAATATTCCCTCTAACAAATCTTTTAATTCACTATTACATTCTTCTTTGGAAAATATCCTTTTAAATACATAATCATTTGTTAACGGTAATATTTTTGTTTCTCTTACCTTTTTTATAACATCTTCTTTTTGCATATTATATTATCTTCTCCTTTCTATTTTATCAAACTAATTATTTTTTAGCAATAATTAATTTGATAAAATTTCTTATTTTTTGTTTGAATTATATAGATTTCTAATTTTTTTATTTGTTTATCTTTTGGGTTTAAAGTAAGGATTTTATATTTTCAAAAAATGAATTTATGTTTTATTAAAAATGTAATGTGAATACATGTTTGATTTAGATATTTGACTAAAATATTTTAAAATTTTAAATTTTATGATATTAAAATTATTAATTACTTGTTTTTTATGGATATGTGGGAGATTTTAATTCTTGTGAAATATTTTAGAATTTAATTCGAATTTGCTTTTAAAATTTTTTTGAACTCAACTTTATTTTTAGACTTCTAATAAAAATTATACTCTCTATATAATTTGTATATATAATTAACATATTTTGGAATATTTTTCAATAGTTTATCTAGGTTTTATGTAACTTTTCATCGCATTATTCGACATATTTTTTGATAATTATATAAGCATATGTTACAAATATATATTTAGTCACAACTTTCTCTATTTAATTCAATATAGGTATATCATATTTTCTTATCTTATGATATAATCTAAAAAAACAATTTAGGAGTGTTACTTATGAAAAATTTTTTTATTGTATTAATTACAAAAATAATGCATATTGGTTTAAAAATATTAGGTAAAAATGGT
>CALXUX010000096.1 GCA_944391785.1 uncultured Clostridia bacterium | reverse complement strand
GACTGGAATAACATTAGAACTTCTTAGGTAAAATTTTTGGAAATTGTTCGCAAATTTTCGCCCTAGAAAATTATGCAGAAAGGGTGCCAAAAATTTTACTTAGAAGTTCTTATGTTATGCAAGGAGCCGTTTATATTTTAAAATGATTTATATAATCTCCACTTGACGCGGTTTATTTTATACCGTGAATCGTAACGTCTTACTTTCTCATATATTTTTTCTTTTCTATTATAAATTATACTTTCTTTTATAACAATATACCATATATATATAATTATTATAAATATTGCTATATTTCTAACATATAATATTGCAATACTTGCAATTGTTGTTAAAACTAAAGTTACTACTATTGATATATTATAAATTAGTTTTTCTGACTTTTCCTTCCCTTTTAATATATGTAATATTCCTTTTAAAATTCGTCCTCCATCTAATGGATATATTGGTAAAAGATTAAATATAGCAATTATCAAATTTATATAAATAACCAACATTTTAAGAACCATATCCATCTTTGTCATGCTTATTATAATTACAATTATTATATTTGTAATTGGACCTGCTAATGCTACTATTATCTGTTTTAAGGTTAAAAAGCTTCCCTTTAGAATTTTTTTATTAATATCAGCTAAATTTATTCTAAATGAAACTGTTAATCCCACAGGTATAAGCTCTAATTTTTCTGGTTTAAATCCTAATAATATTCCAGCCACTAAATGTCCTAATTCATGAATTATTGCAAATAAAATCATTAATATATATATTTCTATTTGTTTTGTAAAATAGAATACTATCAAAAACAAAAATATTTTTAAATCAATTCTAAATCTCATTTTTTTCTCCTATTTTGTAATTTTATCTATTTTGTAATAAGAAAAGTAGCAAAGTTACATAAGCAAAGCTTACGCGGTTCCTTTTAAAGGACAGTTTTCTTGTTGTATATGAAAAATCCACTTAAGGTTTAAGATAAAAGTCGATTTTTCCTATACAATAAGAAAGTTTTGTATTATATTTTGATTATAAGTCCAAAATTTTTTGTGGATCTATTTTTCTTTCTTGATATCTTATTTCAAAATGTAAATGTGGACCTGTTGAATTTCCTGTTGAGCCAACTTCTGCAATTTCTTGCCCTTGAACTACTTTGTCTCCTTGCTTTACATATAATGCATTACAGTGTGCATAAATTATGCTTACTTCACCTATTTGTATTTTTAAGTGTTTTCCATAATCTCCTTCTTCTGATGCTAATACCACTTCTCCGTCTGATGCTGATTTTATTTTAGTTCCTAAATTGGCTGCTATATCTGTTCCTGTGTGGTTTGTTGGTATTCCTTGAGTTTCAGGATCTCTTATTCCAAATGCTGAGGTTATTGTTCCTTCTATTGGTTTTATAAATGTGGTTGTATTTTTTACATTTTGTATGTCTTGTTCTTCTTGTGACAAATTTGTACTATTTTCTTGATTATTATTTGTGCTTACATTTTCCGATGCTCCTCCTATAGCTTGGACATTTGAATCCTGTGGCTCTTGATCTCTTTCTATATTATTTGTCTGCTGGTTTTCTGTATTCTGACTATTTTCGTTTTGTGTAGTTTCGTTTTGGGCATCTTCAATTTTCTCAGTTTCTTCTTGACTATTTGTATTTTCTTGGTTTTGATTTATTGCTGGAATAATACCTATTAGGTAATTTTTGCAATTTTCATAAATTTCTATAAAATTTGTATCATATGATAATATTTCGTTTACTTTGTTTATAAAGTCTTGTGAAAATATTAATTGGCTGTTATTTATTACATAAACAATTATGTATATTACTACACAAATTAGAATTTGAATTATTAGTTTTTTTAAAAGTTTTATATCTTTTTTATTTTCATCATTATTTAAATTTACTTTTGCTGTGGGTCTTTGGTTTTCTCCTCTTCTTCTTAAATAGATTTCTTCTGCTCGTCTTATTTTTTCTTCTACTGACATCATTCTTTCCATAAAAAAAACACCTCTTCCTTAGTTTCTTTGTAAACTATATGTGGAGTTAGGTGTTTTTATTACTAACTTATAATATTATTAATAATATAAATTCTACTAAAGATATTATTGTAAGTCCAATTATGAGCTTTTTGTTTTTTTTGTATTTTCGTTTTATATCTTTTTCGATTTTTTTGTCTTCTTTATTTTTTTCGATTTTTTTTATATATTCATTTACTAGCATTTCGGCTTCTTTTACGATATAATCTTTTTCTTTTGTTGAGTTTGCTCTTTTTGTGTTTGTTTTTATTTCTTCTATTTTTTTTATGCGTTCTAAATTTTTTACTTTTTTATTTTGCTTTAATACTATAATTGCTTCTTCAACTAAATTTGATGGTAAGTTTTTTAATATTACCATATTTTTTAAGTTACTGGCTTCCACTTTGTATACCTCCTAAATATTATGTATTTAATTATATTTTTTCCATATTTTTGGAAGTTATACAGTTTTTATCATTAATTATATTTTTGTTTTTGATCTTTTTAGCTCTTTTTTAAGTTTTAGTTGGTGTTATTATTATATTAAAATTATTGTCATTTTTGTATTTTTTTATTAAGTCTTGTGAAAAACCTGCAAGTTCACTTGTAAGGACAATTGTATTAAAGCGTTTTTCTTTTAGTTCTTGGATTTTTAAATCTAATTGTTCTGGTTTTTCTATTTCATATACATCATAGCCTAAGGCTTTTGCTATTTTATAGTTTGCTGAATCTTTGAATTTTAGAAAAGATATTTTCATATTAACCTCCATTCCGTCGCTTCGCTCGGCACAAAGTGCCATGAAAAATTAGCGACATTTTTGTTTCTTTATTTAATTTCCATAACATGATATAATACTT
>CALXUX010000095.1 GCA_944391785.1 uncultured Clostridia bacterium | reverse complement strand
ATCAAGCATAAAAATACAGAATACTTCAATTAATTTGAAATACTCTGTAATATAGATGATTACTGCATTTTATTTGTTTTCATATTCGGTTGGTATATTTTTAAACCCACAGGTGTAGATTTAAATTTACAATTTCCTGCCCTCTGGGAGCAAGCAAAAGAAATTAAATATGCTCAAGGTTTCAATCAGCCTGCTCCCCGTGATTTTGTTGGATTTGGTCCTTTAACAGAACCTGAATCTTTGGCAATTTACAATTTTACTTTAATGCATAATTTTAGACTAGTAATAGCATTTCATACTCAAGGGCAAGAAATTTATTGGCAATTTCAAGATTTTAATCCTCCTATGAGTTTTGAAATAGGTCAAAAACTTGAGGCTGCAAGTGGTTATAAATTAGCTGAAACTCCTTATAATTCAAGTTTTGCAGGTTACAAGGATTGGTTTATTCAAAATTATAATAGACCTGGCTATACTATTGAAGCAGGTCTTGGTGAAAACCCGCTTCCTATTTCTCAGTTTGATGAAATTTATCAAGATAATCTTGGAATTTTAATATTAGGAGCTGTTTCTTAATAATTTGTATTTTACTATAGCTTATGTTGTCTTGTAATTATTTTTACAAGACTTTTATATATTTTTATTTTTTATATAACTATCTTTAAACTCTTCTGATAATATATCCATTTCTATTGTATCATAGTATTTCCCATTAATAAATTTACTTTTTCTTCTTCTTCCATATTCTTTAAATCCGCATTTTTGATAGCATTTTAAAGCTCTTTCATTAAAACTTATTAAATCTAGTTTTATATTATTCAAATTTAAATAATTAAAACCAAAATCTAAAACAAGTCTGATTGCTTCTGTGCCATATCCTTTGCTTCTATATCCTTTGTCTCCTATAAATATTCCTAAAGTTGCTGTTTTATTAATTGGATTATATTTTTCTAGTCCTATTGTTCCTATTAATTTATCATTATCTAATGTTATAATAAAAAAATTGTAATTTTTATCTATATTTTCTTCAAAATATTTCTTCTCTGCTTCGAATGTTGTTATATATGCACTTCTTCCTATATAATCTGTTGTTTCGAAATCATTAAGCCATTGTGTAAATTGTTCTACTTCTTCATTATTTCTTGGTGATAAGTATATTCTTTCTCCTATTAATTTTTTGTAATATTTCATTTTGTATCCTCTCTTTTTTCTTATTTTATAATTTGTAATTAGTATAATAGTATTCCTATTAATATTCTAAGTTCACTTTATATTTTTGCTTAAATTTATTAATCTTTCTTATTAAAATTCTTCTATTTATAAATTTCCCTTCTGTGTCCAATTTCCAATACTAGCACTACTATTTCTTTTTCTTGTATTTCACATATTATCCTATACTCTCCAATACGATATCTCCATTCTCCCGATTTGTCTCCTACTAGACCTTTTCCATGTAGTCTTGGATTTTCGCATCCTTCAATGTTTTTTTCTAACCATCCTATTATTAATGCCGCTGTGTATTTATCTAATTTTTTTAATTGTTTTTTTGCTTTATCTGTAAATAATATCTTATATTTCACTATAATCCCAGCTCCTTTTTTACTTCTTCCATTGTATATGTTTGGGGATTTTTATTATATTCTTTTTTGGCTTTTTTATAACTTTCTAAATCATATTCGTCTTCAATTTTTTCTAATACTGCATTTCTTATTAAATCAGATACAGAAAGGTTGTTTATTTTTGCATAATTTTTTATTAATTCTATATCTTCATCACTTAATCTTACTGAAATAGTCATTATCATCAACTCCTATCTTTAATAATTGTATTACATTGTATTACATTTTGTCAATATTATTTTTCAAAAAAAGCAGGTATTTTTTTCTTCCTGCTTTTTTTACTAAAATTATCTATAAATTTTTAAATTCTTACTTAAAATTCAAATATTAATTAATATCCTATGCTTCCCTTAAGCTGTTTCCTTCTTATGTGGCATTTCTCTTTTTTTCTTTTGCCTTGGCTTTTTATTTGTTTCGTCTTTATGCTCATTTATTATAAGGTCTGGTCCTGCGTTTTCTAGAACTGTTTTATCTGTTATTATACATTTTTCAATATTATGGTTTGATGGTATGTCAAACATAATATCTCGCATTATATCTTCTATTATTGAACGCAATCCTCTTGCACCTGTTTTTCTTTCAATTGCTTTATCTACAATTGCTTCTAGTGCTTCTTTAGAAAATTCTAGTTCTACTCCATCTAGCTCTAATAATTTTTGGTATTGTTTTACTAAAGAGTTTTTTGGCTCTGTTGTTATTTTTATTAGTGCTTCTTTGTCTAAGTCTTGCAAAGTTGCAATAATAGGCAATCTTCCTATAAATTCTGGAATTAGACCATATTTTAATAAGTCTTGTGGCAATAGTTCTTTGAATATTTCATATCTATTTACTTCTTTTTTGCTTTCTATTTTTGTTCCAAATCCTATTGCTTTTTTTCCTGTTCTGTCTTTTATTATATTTTCTAAGCCTTCAAATGCTCCTCCACATATAAATAAGATATTGTCTGTGTTTATTTGTATTAGTTCTTGGTTTGGATGTTTTCTTCCTCCTTGTGGTGGTACAGATGCTATTGTTCCTTCTATTATTTTAAGTAGTGCTTGTTGCACACCTTCTCCACTTACATCTCTTGTGATAGATGGGTTTTCTGATTTTCTAGTTATTTTGTCTATTTCATCTATATATATTATTCCTTTTTCTGCTTTTTCTATGTCTCCATCTGCTGCTTGAATAAGTTTTAAAAGTATGTTTTCAACATCTTCTCCAACATATCCTGCTTCTGTTAGTGTTGTTGCATCTGCTATTGCAAATGGTACATTTAGTATTTTTGCAAGTGTTTTTGCAAGAAGTGTTTTTCCACATCCTGTTGGTCCTAGTAGTAATATGTTGCTTTTTTGTATTTCTACATCATTTGAATCTTCTTTATTTTCTTCTTCTGATGCTATTCTTTTATAATGGTTATATACTGCAACTGATAGTGTTTTTTTGGCTTCTTCTTGCCCTATTACATAGTCATCTAGTATTTGCTTTATTTCTTTTGGGGTTGGTATTTTTTCATTTAGTGTGTATCCTACTTCTTCATCTTCATATAATTCTGATTCTATTATACTTGTGCATAGTTCTACACATTCGTCACATATATATACACCTGGTCCTGCAACTATTTTCTTTACATTTTCTTGTGATTTTCCACAAAAAGAGCATCTTACACTTTTTGGTATATCATTTCTTGGCATTTTTATTCTCCCTTGCAATTATTTTTTTATTTTTAAATTTTTTCGATGAGTTTTTTTCTTTTTTAGTCAAATCTGTTTTTAAATTTAGTTTTTTATAATACTTTTATTCATTTTTTATTAATTTTTTTAGTTTATTAATTTCTTTTGTCCATTATTCCATCAATTAAACCATATTCTAGTGCTTCTTGTGCTGTCATGTAATGGTCTCTTTCTGTATCTTGGTTTATTCTTTCTATTGGTTGACCTGTTCTTTCGCTTAATAGTTTGTTTAGTTTTTCTCTTGTTCTTATCATGTGTTCAGCATGGATTTTTATTTCAGTTGTTTGGCCTGAAATTCCTCCACCTTGCCCTCCTATTAATGGTTGATGTATTAGTATTTCTGAGTTTGGTGTTGCATATCTTTTTCCTTTTTCACCATTTGCTAAAAGTACTGCTCCAAAGCTTGCTGCAAGGCCTACACATATTGTTGATACTGGGCATTTTATATAGTTCATTGTGTCTACTATTCCCATTCCGTCTGTTATTGATCCTCCTGGTGAGTTGATGTATAGTGAGATTTCTTTGTCTGGGTCTTCTGATTCTAGGAATAATAATTGTGCTATTACTAGGCTTGCTGATGTTGGGTTTACGTCTTCTCCTAAAAATATTATTCTGTCTTTTAATAATCTTGAAAATATATCGTATGATCTTTCTCCTTTACTTGTTTGTTCGATTACATATGGTACTAAACTATTTTTTTCTAACATAAGTTCCTCCTTTTTGGAAATTTTTTATTTCCTCTTTTTTTATTTGTTTTGTATTTTTACTATTTTAATGTGTAGTTTTAATTTAAAGTACTATATATGCTTTTATTGCATATATTATTTTTTAAGCTTTCATATTTAATAAAAGGTAAAGTTTGAATTTATTTTTTTATTCTAACCTCACCTTTTGTTTTTAATTGATTTGTTTATTTCATTTTAGCATTTTTTACTAAAAAATCAAGTGCTTTTTCAGATTTTATTCCTTCTTTTATGTAATTTGCTACATTTTCGTTTTTCATAAATTCTTCATCATTTTCTCTTCCATAGTTTTTAGCCATTTCTTTCATTTTGGCTTCTATTTCATCGTCTAGTGCTTCTATTTTTTCTGCTTTTATTACTGCTTCTAGCATTAATCTTGATTTAACAGCTTCATTTGCTTGAGGCTCGTATTCTTTTTTGATATCTTCTTTTGTTTTTCCTATTATTTGAAGATATTGGTCTAGTTTTAATCCTTGGTATGATAGTCTTGTTTCTAAGTCTTTTAGCATGTTTTCTGTTTCTGTTTCTATCATTCCTGATGGAATTTCTACTTCTACATTTTTACATACTTCTTTTATTACTTCTTCTTCGATTTCAAATTTTTCTTTTTCTTTGTTTTGTTTTTCTAGTCTGTCTTTTATGCTCTTTTTTAGTTCTTCTAGAGTGTCGAATTCACTTACGTCTTTTGCAAATTCATCGTCTAATTCAGGTAATTCTTTTTTCTTGATTTCGTGTAGTTTTATTTTGAATGTTGCGTCTTTTCCTGCTAAGTCTTTTGAGAAGTATTCTTCTGGGAATTTTACATTTATGTCTTTTTCTTCGTCTATTTTCATTCCGATTATTTGGTCTTCAAATCCTGGTATGAATGTATTGCTTCCTATTTCTAGTTCGTGGTTTTCTGCTTTTCCACCTTCAAATGCTTTTCCATCTACAAATCCTTCGAAGTCTATTGTTACTGTGTCTCCTTTTTCTACGGGTCTGTCTTCTACTGTTATTAGTCTTGAGTTGTGTTCTTGCATATGCATAAGTTCGTGGTTTATTTCTTCGTCTGTTACATTATACTCAATTTTTTTGATTTCTATACCTTTATATTTTCCAAGTTTTGCTTCTGGTTTTGTTTGAAATACTGCTGTAAATATTAGGTCTTTTCCTTTTTCTATTTGTTTTACATCTATATCTGGTCTGCTTACTACTTCAAGATTGTTTTCTTTTACTGCTTCTTCTAAGGCATCTGGTGCAACTTCATTGAATGCATCTTCGAAAAATATTTCTTCACCATAGTATTTTTCTACGATTTTCATTGGTGCTTTTCCTTTTCTAAATCCTGGTATATTGAAGTATTTTGCACTTTTAAAATATACTTTGTTTATTGCTTCTTCGAATTTTGAAGCTTCTACTGTTAGTTCTAATTTTACTTCATTTGCGTTTTCTGTTTTTTCTACTTTACTATTCATTTTATTCAATCCTTTCATTTTTTTATCAATAGCCTTTATATTATACCATAAATTTACTATATTGCAAGGAATTTTTTGATATTTTTCCAAAAAATACTTGTTTTTTTTATACTTTTGTGTTAGTATTATTAATAGTCAATTTTATTTTTAAATTAGGAGGTGCTAATCGTTATGGCAAAATGTGCAATCTGTGGTAAATCACAAAGTAATGGAAATAAATTAAGTATAACACGTTCACATATAAGTAAAAGAAGTCCTCGTACTTGGAAAGCAAACTTAAGAAGTGTTAAAGCAGAAATAGATGGTCAAGTAAAAAGGATTTCAGTTTGTGCAAAATGTTTAAAAAATGGTAAAGTAAAAAGAGCTTAAGCTCTTTTTTTGTGTCTTTTTTTATTTATTGCTTTTACTAAGTATAAGTATATAAAAACCGGTACAAATAAAATCTGTACCGGTATAATTTTAATTTAATTTTTGAAACTTTATTATTCTTTAATTCCAAATATTAATTTTACAAATCCCCTCAAAAATTTTGGAACTTTTTTTACTACTATAGTCATATGTATTCCCTCCTAACTTTTATTTATACTATTTAGCATGCAAGCCACATAATTCCGATACATGCTAAGGCAACTCCAATTAAGAATAACCAGCCTGTTATAGGGAGTAACAATACAAGTAATATTCCTAATCCTAGTCCTATTAAAACAACTCCTATTGTTTTTTTAAGTGCACAAAATATCATAAACTTTTCCTCCCTATTTTTTCTTTTTATATATTATATTATTTTTATTTTTTTTGGTTACTTTTTTATGGTAACAAATGTTAGGTTTGTTTAATTTTTACGATATTTATATATTAAAATTTGTTTAAATTATTGGATGTTTATATTTTATATGATATAATTATTTACAAGTAATTTATGAACTTTAAGGAACGTCCCTAAAGTTCATAAATTTGAATGGGGGTAATAATATATGAAAAAAGATGATGCTAAAAAAGTTGTTGAAATTTTAAGAAAAACATACCCTGATGCTACATGTAGTTTAGATTTTTCTACTCCTTTTGAAATGGTTGTTGCTGTTATGCTTTCTGCTCAGTGTACTGATGAAAGAGTTAATAAAACAACTCCTGCTTTATTTAAAAGGTGCAAAAGCATTAATGATTATGCTGATATTGATCTTTCAGAGTTGGAGAATATTATTCATCCTTGTGGATTTTATAAAAATAAGGCTAAAAATATTAAATTATGTGCTAAAGCTGTAATTGAAAATTTTGGTGGCATTGTTCCTGATAATATGGAAGATTTAATGACTTTGCCTGGTGTTGGTAGAAAGTCTGCAAATGTTATTATGCTTGAGGTTTATGGTGTTGCAAATGGAATTGCTGTTGATACCCATGCTAAAAGAATTTCGAATTTGATGGGGCTTTCTAAAGAATCTGATCCTATTAAGATTGAGCAGGATCTTATTAAAATTTTTCCAAAGGATGATTTGAAATATATAAATCATCTTTTAGTGTGGCATGGTAGAAATACTTGTATTGCTCGACATCCAAAGTGTGATGTTTGTTCTTTAAAAGATTTTTGTAATTATTATAAAAAAAATTTAGTTACGTATAAATAATGCTTATTTAAAAGTTTATATTTATTTTATGATTTATTTAAGTTGCAAATGTTTATATTTATTTTTTGATTTATTTAAGTTGTGAGTGCTTATATTTATTTTTTGAATTATTGAAGTTGTGATTGTTTATATTTATTTTTTGAATTATTTAAGTTTTGAATGTTTATATTTATATATTAAAAATATAATGTACTATATTGTATTAAAAATATAATGTACTATATTGTAATTTTTATATAATCTTTTTGGAATATTATAATTTTTTATGGTTATATTACTTTTAAGAGGTGATTTTTTTGACAAATATAAATTGTTCTTTAAACTGTATTTATCAAAAAGATGGAAAATGTACTTATAATATTGTAAGTAATTCGGGTTTTTTTAGTTCTTCTGAATGTGCATATTTTATTTCTAAAAGTAATTGACAAAAGATTTTATAAGTTATATTATTCACTTAAGAAAAATTTTAGGAGGTATATATTTATGTTAAAAAACAAATTGAAGTTTTTATTTCTTATCTTTATGATTTTTACTTTATTATTTTCTAATCTAGCATTTGCAGCAGATGGTGATGAGCAAGATGCTACTAGTTCTGAAAATGGTGTAATGCCAATTTCTACTGATAATAATGACTCTATCGACCAACAAACAGATTCAAATAATACTACCTCTTCTACTGAAGGAGATGTAATTGATTCAGAACAAGCAGAAAATACAGAATCAACTTCTACAGAAGATTCTATTTATTATGGTGATCAATATTTGTTTGATCAAAATATATCTGTTACAACAAGTATTGATGGTAATTTATTTGCAATGGGTAGTTCTGTAACTATAAATTCTCAAATAGCAGGTGATGTATTCATTTTTGCAAATAATGTAGTTATTGAACCTGATACAATGATTTTTGGAAATTTAGTTATCTGTGCAAATACTGTTGATTTTAAGGGTTCTGCATATGATATTTATGCAATGTGTAATACTCTTACAATAAACCAAGGCTTTACATATCGTGATGTTAGAGCTAATTGCACAAATTTTAATGTATATGGTACTATTTCTAGAAATGCTTTTGTTGATTGTTCTAATATAAATTTTGTAAATGGTGATGTTCAAGGATTGATTATGGGAAATCTTGAGTATTCTGCACCAAGTGAGGCAAATATATCAGAAGATTTTGTTAGTGGTACTGTAAAGTATACTGAAAGATCTGTAACTTCACCTAGTATTGGATCTTATTTATTATCACTTGGTACTTTCTTAGTTTTAGTAATCGCTATTTGGTTAATATTACTTTGGGTAGCACCTAAATTTAAAGAGAAAACAGAAAACTTAGTTAAAACTAAGAAATGGACTATTTTACTTGTTGGAATTTTAAGTTTAATAGCCATCCCTATAGTTTCTATACTATTATTACTTATTAATATTACAACTAGTGTTGCTTTGTTATTATTACTTGTATATTTTGTTTTAATTGCTATAAGTGAATCAGTATTTATTATTACTGTTAATAATTTTATAGCCAACAAATTTAAAATTAATAAAAATATTGGAATTTTTGGATTATTAATTGTTACTACTATAATTTTCTGGGCTTTATATTTGATTCCATTTAATATCGGATTTATCTTAACTTTAGTTTCAGTTATATTAGGTATAGGACTTATTGTTACACCTTTGTTTTATAGAAAAAATGAGGTAATTACAGATTCTAAAAATTCTAAATAGAATAAAGAATTTTTTATAAAAATTTATTATTTATAAATTTAGCATATTAGTTCTAATTTTTACTTTTAGAATTAATATGCTAAAAAAATGATTTTTTTATAATTTTTTCTTTATTTTATTATTCATATTTATTATATTAAATTTACTAATCTATGCTTTTTAGTTCATCAATTATAACTTTATATTCTACTGCTTTTAAAATAGCTGTACCTGCAACTAGAATGTTTGCTCCTGCTTTTTTTACTTCTGGTTCTGTTCTTAAATTTATTCCTCCATCTACTTCAATATCTATTTCTAAATTATTTGCATCAATATATTTTTTTAATGTTGCTATCTTTTCTACCATATCTTCTAGAAATGTTTGTCCACCTTTTCCTGGCTCTACTGTCATTATAAGTACAGTGTGAATAAATGGTAAGAATTTGTATATTTTTTCTACTTTTGTTTCTGGTTTTACACTTATTCCAACTTTGCAATTATATGATTTTATTAGTTTAATATATTTTTCTACTTCTTCTTCGTTTTTACAAGCTTCATAATGAAATGTAATTATATTTGGTTCTACTGCTGAAAATTCCTCTATTGCCTCTGCTACATCTTCTATCATTAAGTGAACATCTAATGGTGTATTTGATATTCTTTTTATATATGATGCATATTCAAACATTTTTTGATATGTATCTTTGCTTACGAATTTTCCATCCATTACATCTATATGAAAATAATCTGTTTTTGCTTTTTCTAGTGCGAAAAAAGTTTTTGATTCTTCTTTTGGTTTTACTGATAATATTGAGGCTGCAACTTCTACCATTTTTTTCTTTTCTCCTTTTCTTTTAATTCATTATATATTGTGCAAAATCTTTCGTATCTTTCTTTGCTTATCTTTCCTTTTTCTACCGCTTCTTTTATTCCACATTTTTCTTCTTTTATATGAGTACATCCTACAAATTCACAAAATTTTATGTGTTCTTTAAATTCTTTAAAATATTCAGCTAACCTATTTGATTCTATTTCTGATATGTCAAATGTTGAAAATCCTGGGGTATCTGCTATATATGTTGATTTATCTATTTCATATAATTTTACATTAGTTGTTGTATTTTTTCCTCTTTTATTTTTTTTGCTTATTTCTCCTTCTTGTGTGAGTACCTTTTTAAAGATTGCATTTATTAAGCTTGATTTTCCTACTCCAGAATTTCCTGCAAATACATTAATTTCAGATTTCATATTTTTTAGTAGTTCTTCTATTCCTTCTGATTGCTTTGCATTTGTTTGAATTACTTTATAACCAATTTCTTTGTAAGTATTTGCAATTTTTATGAATTCTTTGCTTTGGTCTAAGTCTATTTTGTTTAGTACTATTATGCTTTTTATTTTTAGATATTCTGATAATGCTAATTGTTTGTCTAGCATTAATAGGTCTGGCTTTGGATCTTGGCTTGATAGTACACATATTTCTTGGGTGATATTTGCAATTTTGGGTCTTTTTATATATACTTTTCTTTCTAAAATTTTGGTGATGACTGCTTCTTTTTTTTCGTTATTTATTATTTCAAATTCTACATTGTCTCCTACAACTGGGGTGAGTTCTTCTAGTTTAATTTTTCCTCTTGCTGTTGCTGTATATATGTTATTTTTAAATTCAATTTTATATAAATTTGATATATTTTCTATTATTATTCCTTGCATATCTTACCTCAAGTATTATAAGAGAATAAATAGTTGCTTATTATTTTCTATTTATTCTCTGCTCATTTTTTAATTCTTTTTAATTTTTATCTATTTATTTATCGTTTTATATATTTTTACTGTCTTAATTTATTTTTTATTAATTAAATGTAATTGTATCTTGGCTGCCAAATGTTAATGGTTTGCTTGATTTGTATATTTCTTCTCCTGTACTAGGATCTGTTAGTGTTACAGTAACTGTTATTGATTCTCCATCTTTTCCACTTAAAGATACACTGTAATCTGTTTCGTTTTTACTTACTCCTGTTCTTGTTTCATCATTTACTTTTATATTAACAGTTTTACTTGTGCTATTTGAATCTGTTGTACTTGATGTATTTGTTGAATTAGTACTATTTTTGTTGTTGCTACTTTCTGTATATCCTCCTGTAATTGCTTTTATATTTATTTTTACATTTACTGTTTTTGTTTCTGCAACTTTATTTACTGTTAATGTTACAGTTGTTCCTTCATCTACTACTTTTCCATTTTCTACACTTTGCTTTGTTACTTTTCCATTGTCTGTTGTGCTTGCTACATATGTAATATTTACTTTTAATCCTAGGTTTTCTAATGTTGTCTTTGCTGCTTCTTCACCTTGACCTACTACACTTACTACTGTTACTTGCTTAATTCCTGTTCCTGTACTTACATGTATTTTTACAGTATCCCCTGCTGCAACTTCTGTTTCTGCTTCTGTATCTTGGCTTATTACATATCCTTCTTCTACGGTTTTGCTTGTTTCTTCTACAACTTCTGCTTTTAAGTTTGCATCTTCTAGTGCTTTTATTGCATCTGCTTCTTTTTCTCCTACTACTTTTGGTACTGTCGTTTTTTCTGTTCCTTTGCTTATTACTACTTGGATTGTGCTTCCTTCTTTTACATTGTAGTTTTCATGGTATGTTGGGTCTTGGCTGATTATTTTTCCTTCTTCTACGTCTTTGTTATATTCTTCTGATTTTACTTCAAATTTTAGTTTTGAGTTTTCTGCTTCTTGCTTTGCTTCTTCTTCTGTTTTTCCAACTAAGTTTGGAATTTGTACTTCTTTTGGGTTTGTTATATTTAGTACTGCAAGTGTTCCTCCAAATGCTACTGAAAATAATAGTATTATTCCAATAAATGCACTTAATACTTTGTGTCTTTTTATAAATTTTTTAAATTTACCCTCTTTTTTGTTGTTTTCCTCTGCTCTATTTCTTACATTTTTATATGAATCCATTTTTTGTGTTGCAGCTGTAGGGTCATATTCTATTTGTTCTACAAAATCTCCTGATGGATTTTTTAGTGCCATTTTTAGGTCTTGTAACATTTCTGTTGCTGTTTGGTACCTTAGGTTTGGATCTTTTTTTAGTGCTTTCATTATTATTTTGTCTATTGCATCTGGCAAGTGTGGGTTTATTTCTTTTGGTGGAATTGGGTCTTCTTGCATGTGTTTTAGTGCTACAGATACTGGTGTGTCTGCATCAAATGGTACTTTTCCTGTTACCATTTCATACATAACTACTCCTAGTGAATATAAATCTGATTTTGCATCTGTATATCCTCCTCTTGCATGTTCTGGTGAGAAATAGTGTACTGATCCTATTGTTTTTCCAAATGCTGTTATTGTTGAGTTTTATACTGCTTTTGCTATTCCAAAGTCTGTTACTTTT
Source organism: uncultured Clostridia bacterium (assembly GCA_944391785.1). Taxonomy (GTDB): domain Bacteria; phylum Bacillota; class Clostridia; order TANB77; family CAG-508; genus CAG-269. The sequence continues at coordinate 9,244 of CALXUX010000095.1, read as the reverse complement.
GCGACTCCATCTTCTGTTATTATAATATTATGTGGTTTTATGTCTCTATGTATTATGTTGTTTCTGTGTGCTATTTCTAATGCTTGGGCTATTTGTATTGCTACATTTACAGACCATTTCCAAGGAAGAGGCCCTTGTTCTTCTACTATTATTTCTTTTAGGGTCTTTCCTTGGATTAGTTCCATTACTATATAGTAAATTCCGTTATCTACTCCTACATCATATATAGATACAATGTTTGCATGTGTTAGGCGTGCCGCAGATTGTGCTTCTGTTTCAAATCTCTTTATAAATTCTTCATCTGTTGTAAATTCATCTCTTAGTACTTTTACTGCTACATATCTATTTAAAACAATGTCTCTTGCTTTATATACTATTGCCATTCCGCCCATTTCCTACTTTTTGGACTATCTCATATCTGCTACCTAATAATTTCCCTTCTAAATTCATACTTAATCTCTCCTTAAATTATGTTTTTGTGTAGACTGCTATATATTTTTTATAACTATTACTGTTATATTATCAAATCCCCCTCGATCATTTGCCATATTTACTAGTTCTTTTGGTGCTTGTTCAAAATCTTTTTTGGCTATTTCAAAGATTTCTTCTTGTTTTACCAAATTTGTTAGCCCATCTGATGAGATTACTAATATATCATCTTTTAAGAATCCTTTTACCATTACATCTGGTTCTATAAATGCATTACATCCTAGTGCTTTCATGAGCATATTTTTTTGTGGGTGATGCTCTGCTTCTTCTTTTGTGATTGTTCCATCTTTTACTAGCTTTTGCACATAACTATGGTCTTGTGTTAGTTTTCTTATTATCTCTTTTCTTATTCTATAAATTCTACTGTCTCCTATATGACCTATATATACTTTATTATTATATATTAAACAAATTTCTAAAGTAGTACCCATGCCTTCTAATTCGGGATTTTCTTTGGATTTTTCATATACTACCATGTTTGCATATTCCATACTACTTCCTAATAATTGTATGATACTGTCTCTGTCTTTTGGAACTTCTTTGAAGTTGTTTTCTATGTAACTTTTTGCTGTTTGGATTGCGAGCTTGCTTGCTATTTCTCCGCCATTATATCCACCCATACCATCTGCTAGCATGTATAATTGTACTTCATCTAATGAATTTGAAATGTAAAAACTGTCTTGATTCATTTCTCTTACTTTGCCAACATCTGATTTAGCATATGCTTTTATCATTTTTTCACCTCAGTTCTTCTAGCGTAAAATAAATTTCTCTATTTTGTTATTATATTTTATATCATAACTTATTATTTTTTTCAAGTAATTATCACATATTAATAGAAATTGGTTATTATTTAAGGCTTCAAAATGTTTAGTCATCCTAAATGTTTGATATTAATATATTTTTTCTTTTTTAATAATTATTTTTTTAATTGACAATAATTTTTTAAAATTTGACATATAATAAATTATGTGCTAATATATACTTAGCAATTGCAAATAAATCGTGCATTGTATGAATAAAAAGACCAGGAAGGAGCAACTTTTCCTGGTCTTTTTTTGCTAATCCCCTAGATGTTTTACAATTAAGTAAATCAAATAAAGTTTTAGCAATTCTTTTAAATCGTGCATGAATGAACCTCCTTTCTACCTCTTCAGTAAAAAGGCAAATTCAATATATTCTATTTTCTTATTTTTGTCAATATATATTTTATGTAACCATTAAAAAGTTTCCTTATTCTCTTGTTTTATATTTTTTTTATTGTTATAATTTTAAAAAAATTTGAAATAATATTTTTTATAGGGGGAATTTATATGTCAACACCACATAATGAAGCAAAATTAAATGAAATTGCAAAAACTGTTATAATGCCTGGAGATCCACTAAGAGCAAAATATATTGCAGAAAATTTTTTAGATGATGCAAAACTTGTAAATCATGTTAGATGTGCATATGCATATACTGGAAAATATAAAGGAAAAAAAGTTACAGTTATGGCATCTGGAATGGGTATGCCTAGTATGGGAATTTATTGCTATGAATTATATAAAATTTATGGAGTAGAAAATATTATTCGTATAGGCTCATGTGGCGGATACTTACCTGAACTTCAATTATTTGATATTGTACTTTCAAAACGTGTTTATTCAGAAAGTAATTTTGCATTAACATTAAACAATGAACATTGCCACTTGGTTAATGCAAATACTGATTTGAATAAAAAACTAATCTCTACAGCAAATACTCTAAATTTGAAAATATATGAAGAAGATACAATTTGTACTGACTGTTTTGATGTTTACATGACAGATAAAACAAAATTTATAGAAAGAATGCCAAAAGACATAACGCCTTATGCAGCAGAAATGGAAGCATTTGCTCTATTTTATGTTGCTAAACTTCTAGGAAAAAAAGCTGCATGTTTAATGAGTGTTGTAGACTCTGAATATATTGATAGAATTGCAACACAGCAAGAAAGAGAATCTGGTCTTAAAAATATGATTTTATTAGCACTTGAAACCTCTTTAGAAATATGAACTTTAGTGAACTTTAAGGAACGTCCTTAAAGTTCATTTTCTAAATTTTCGATAAACCTTAATATTATTTCTTCTCTTTCATATTCTTTTCCATACTCTTTTTTTAATGATGTTGCTTTTTCTAAAATTTCTGTTTCAAAGTTTGTTTTATTTACATTAAATCCTATGCTTATTAACATATAGTTTATTTTGTTTCCTATTGTGTTTATTTCTGTTAGTATTCCACATATTTTTTTATTGTTTAACATTAAATCATTTGGCTCTTTTATTTTTAAGTTGTAATTGTATAATTCTTTTATTGTTTTTTTCATTATTTCTGCTATTTTTATTGTTATTCCTTGAATTTTTTCGAAATTTAAGTTTTGGTTTATTATTATTGTCATTGCAATATTTTTTTCTTCTCCTGTATGCCATGTTCTTCCTTTTGTTCCTATTCCTTTTGTTTGGTTTTCTGCAATTATTATTTTTCCATTATTTTGCTTTAATGTTGCTATTGTTTTGGCATATGTGTGTGTTGATTCTATTTGTTTATAGTATTCTATTTGTTTTCCTATTATGTTATTTTTATTATTTTTTATTTTGCTGATATTCATTTTTTTCCTTTCTTTTTTTATTTATAAAAAAGCAAATATTATACTTTTTAAGTATAATATTCGCTATTTTCTTTTTTATCTTTTTATTTTCTTTTGTTTTTAGTTTTCTTTTCTAAAGTTTTTTATTTTGTTTTCTTTAGTGTTTGCAAATGTTTTCATTGGCTTTTTTTATATTTTTTCTTTTGGAATTTATTAATTAATTCATTAGTTTTGCTTTTTTGGTTTTGATTGCTAATTAATTTTGATTGTTTCCTTCTGGTAATGCTGGGTAATCTAGTACTACTTTGATTTTCATGATGTATCTTATTGTTCTTACTAATTTGCTGTTTTTAATTCTTTGCCATAATGATGGTTTTTGTTCAAATGTTGTTTGCTCTACATATTCTTGTTCTAGTTTCTTTAATTTTTGTGTTGTTTCAGCATCATTTTGTATTTCTATTTTTTCTTGCACTTCTACATTTTCGTTTACATTTGAATTTGAAACTTCTTCTGGTTCTAGTACTTCTGCCATGTTTATTTCTTGTCTTGTTTCTTCGACTGGTGTTGGTATTGATTTTAATGCGTCTGCTACCTCTATTCCTATGTAACTTAGTGCTTTTGATCTGTCTTCTATTCTTTCCATGTCTATTTCTATATGTAAGTTTGATTCTAAGTTATTTATTCTAGCGTGTAGCAACTTCATTGCATCTTGATAGTTTTGTGATTTTTGACCTTTTGATTTGCCAACAATGTTTAGTGTTTCTATTATGTCTTCTGGGAAACTATCTTCTGCTTCTTTTACTTTGTCTTTCCAGTCTTTTTCTTTGTTTTCTACTGATTCTACTAGGTCTTTTAATTTTCCAGCTAATGCTATGTTTTCTTCTCTTTGTCTTATTAGTTCTTCTATTTTTTTTGTGTTTTCTTCAAATTGATTTGTTGCAAATTCAACTAGCCCATATGCTGCTTTATATACACTGCTTGGGAAATTTTTCTTTTTTGGATATTCATTTAAATATGTTTTTATTGATTCGACCATATCTTTAAAATATGTATCTTCTTCTAATTGTACAATTTGCTTTTTGCTTTTTGGGTTTATAAGTTTTTGTACTTTATCTATATTTGATAATATCTTTTCTTCCGTGATTACCATTCTCACGTTTACTATGCCAGATTTAGACATTGTAAACTACCTCCTTTATCCTACGCGGTTTTACTTTTTCTTATTATTTCAATTATTATTATACATTATGCAACAAAAAACTACAAGTAAATATGTCTATTTTTTGTTTACATTTTAGTTACAAAAATGTTACATTTTTATTACATTGTAGTTTTTTATATTATTTTTGCATTATATTTTTATATTAGATTTTTTACTGTAATTTTTATTTTCTATTTTTTATATTCTATTTTTTATATTACAGTTTTTATTTCTTCATATCTTTTTACTTTTTGTGTTGTTGTTTTTATTAGTTCTTTTTCTGTTACTGTTATTTCCCTAATATATTTATACGCTGGCATTTGTTTGTTTACTTTTTTTACTTCAGCAAGTAGTTTTTCTTTTATTTCTTCTTCACTTATTTCTTGGTCTTCTGGTATATTATATTTTTCTTTAATTGCATTTATATCATATACAATTTTTGCACATATTTTGTAATCACCATCTGCTTCTGGTTTTCCATATACAAAGCTTTCTTTTACTCCTTCTATTTTGTTTACTAGTGCTTCTAATTCTTCTGGGAATATGTTTTTTCCATTTTTTAGTACTATTACAAATTTTTTTCTACCTGTTATAAATATGTATCCTTCTTTGTCGATTTTTGCTAAGTCTCCTGTGTGGAAATAACCGTTTTGTTCTATTACTTCTTTTGTTGCTTCTTCATTGTTGTAATATCCAAGCATTACTGTTGGTCCTTTTACCATTAATTCTCCTATTCCATTTTCATCTGGATTATCTATTTTTACATCTAAACTTGGGAATGCTTTTCCTATTGACCCTACTTTTCTAAATTTATCGTCTTCTGCTGCAACTACTGGTGATGTTTCTGTTAGCCCATATCCTTGGTATAGGTTGAATCCTAAATCATTAAAATACCTTTCTGTTTCTGGGTCCATTGCTGCTCCTCCTGCAACTAGTAGTCTTAAGTTTGGTCCTATGGCTTGGTGGATTTCTTTGAATAATTTTTGTCTTAGGTCTATTCCAAGTTTTAATAAAAATCTGCTGATTTTTAAACCTTTTTGTACTTTTTCCCATTTTCCTTGTTTTTGAATTGTTCTTTTTACTTGTTTAAACATTCCTTCAAATAGTGCTGGTACTGATATCATAGCTGTTATATCATATTCTTTAATATTTGGTCCTATGTGTTTTATTCCTTCACAGAAACATATTGCGCATCCACAAGATATTGGGTATAAAAATCCTACTGTTGATTCAAATGTGTGGTGAAGTGGTAAGAATGATAGCATTCTGTCTTCTGGTACTAATTTTATTACTGATGTTATGTCAAATAGATTGCTTACTATATTTTTTTGTGATAACATTACTGCTTTTGATGTTGATGTTGTTCCTGATGTAAATAGCATTATGCTCATTACTTCTGGGTCTATTTCTGCTTCTATAAATCTTTTGTCTCCGTTTTCTAATATTTTTTTTCCTTCTTCTTTTAGAACTTTAATTGAATATATGCCGTCTTTATTTTCTTCATTTGACATTGAAATAAAGAATTTGATTTTAGAGATTCCTTCTTGTTTGATTTTATTCATTATTTCATCATATTTACTTGTGTAGAATATTGCTTCTACTTCAGATCTTTCTATTAAGTTTCTTATTTCATTTTCTGGTAATGATTTATCAAGTGGTACTACTATTCCTGTTCCAGTTACTACTGCTAAGTAGCTTACTCCCCATTCGTAACAGTTTTCTCCAATTACTGCTATTCTTTTGTTTTTTAGGCCCATATCTATTAATTTTGTTCCTAAATAGTTTATTTCATCTCTAAATTGTTTGTGTGATATTTCTCTAAATTTTCCTTCTTCTTCTGTTTTGAATAGATATGCAGGTCTATCTGCATATTTTTCTCCTGATTTTTTTAACATGTCTTTTAAATCTTTATATTTTTCAACTTTGTAAATTGGCTCTCTCATAATTTCTTACCCCTTTATTTTTAATCCTTCTATAATTGTGTTTTCGAATTCGTGGTATAGTTTCATTATGTCGAAGTCTTCACTTCTCATTTTATATACTAACCCTGAACCTATTAATCCATATATTTCAGATGCTATAACTTTGGAGTTTCCTTGTTTTATTTGTTTTTTTTCTATTCCCTCTTTTACTATTTTTTCTATTTTGCTTATGTATTTATATATGTGTTTTTGGCATTTTTGGTTTCTAGCTTCTTTTCCATAAAATTGGCTTAGAAGAATTGTTATTAGGTCTTCGTATTTTGCAACAATTTTTATTTGTATTAGTATTATTGCTTTTAATTTGTCTATGTAGTTTGGAAGTTTTGAGGTTTTTATGTCTATACTGTTTTGGAGAAGCTTCATTCCTTCTTCTATTAGGAAGTTGAATATTTCTTCTTTGCTTGAGAAGTGATAGTATAGCGTTCCTTTTGCGACTCCAACTGTTGCTGTTATTTCTTCTATGCTTGTTGCATCATAGCCTTTTTCTGCAAATAGTTTCATTGAGGTTTCAAATATTTTTCTTTTTGTTTTGTTCATAGGCTCATCCTTTCAAATATGGATTTTGTTGTTATTTATTATATATTTAATTGTATAATATTGCAATAGTTTTTTTGTTTTTGTACTGTGTGTTCTAATGGAGTATTACAATTTAGTAAAATATAAATTATTGATTTATTCAATGTATGTGAAGTCTCATTTTTATATAAATGGATAAAAAATTTTTTACTTATCTTTAACAATAAGGATTGTTAAATTATTTGATTGCTTTTTCTCTTATCATAAATATAATTTTTAAACCTCTTATTTCTTTTATACACCCCTCTTAAGGTAGTTGGTGCAATTCCTTCTTCTAATGCATATCTCGATAGTATTTCTTCACTTTTTTAAAATGTTCTACATGAGCTTGCTTTTCTTCTTTTTCATAGGTTCTTACTGACATAAATTTAGCCTCCTAAATTTTTGATGTTTTTATCTTACATCTCATTTTAGGAGGTTTCAATAGGTGTTTTTGTTAACCGCTTGCTTTCACCTTTCTCAATTTTTTTGATGGTTTTATACATCATTTTTAAGAGATTTAATTTTAGTTTTTAGTTAAGAACTCTCCTTGATATGCTGTGTCTGCTTCTGTTAATGTCCAGTTATCGCCTGTGTAAATTGGGCATGTTATCTTGTCAAACATTTGCCTAGATGAATTAACTTTTCTCGTATCAAAATTACTTACATCTATTTTAGTTAAACTATTACAATTACAAATTATTAATTACAAAAAAATCGCCGATAAGCTCCGTCCCTTTTGGCATAAATCTTATTTACCCATATCAATTTTATATTTTGTAGTATTTCTCCACACTTCATTTATAGAACATTTATCACCACTCCTACATGCTGGAGAATAGAGTTTATTATATAATGCACCGCCATTATCGTTCATAAAAATATAATTTCTTGGATTTTCAATAATCTCGAATTTAGCATAACATTCTTCATTATCTGAATAAATAACAGCTTTGGTTGCACCATCAAAATCCATCCTCTTTCCATTTATAATTTCGAAAACTTCTGGAGATAAATCTGTATATATTCTATTTGTCACAGATTTATAAATTGGAAACATAGCCATATATGATAATTCCAATGTATCATTGACTAGCCATTCTATTGACTGATTTATAGTGATTCCATTAGCATTAATAGTATATTCTCTAACGTGATTTGCAATCTCTGTTGTATTGTCGTTAGGGTCATATAACTTGGAAATTTCATTTATTACCAACTCATTAAAATCTTTCATTTCAGTAATATCATTTGCTGGTATAGTTTGACCATCTATTATAAAGGTTATTGAATTTGTAACTTCATCACCATGAGCAATACCACCACTAAAATCATTGCGTCCTTTTAATTTAACTGAACATTCCCATTCACCAGCATCTGTCAATCTTAATAATTGGTTAAGGTTATCATCACAATGATAAGCATTATCTATTCTCCAATTATCAGCGTTAATACTACTATTTACATTATGCATAAAATCATATTGAATATATCCATTTTTTGTAGGCAAAAAAATCTTTAGTTTTTCATTTGCATCAACTTTGCTTAACACTTCATATACAACCTTACATTGATTTGAATTATTTTCTGTTTTATCAAATATCATATAGAAATTATACTCACCAGTTGAAGAACCCTTTGAAAATACAACAAAGTCACCTTTTTCTATGTGTAGGAAATTTTCTGGTGAAGGCATATTATTATCTGACTTTCTGTATCGTTTTGGATTTTTGCCATTTACAACATAATTATTTCCACTAATATTTATATCACTTGGATTTTTGATGGTACAAATAGATATATATCCGCACTCGTTTAAATCCTCGCTGTCCATATAAATATCATAATTTTTATCTGCATAAAAATAAAGTGAGTTATAGTTTGAATTATTTGCAATTGTTAGCGATTCAGAACCATTTGAACAATAATAACCATCTAAGTAAGTTAAATTTCCCAAACTTTTAAGATTTATTTTTTTGAAAAAAGCACTAAAATCTATTGTTATTTGACCTATTGTTATCACATCAGTTGTCTCTAGCTTGGTCACTTCTGCTTCTTTTAACTTTCCTTCTTTTTCTAATCTATCTAACAATTGTTCTTTTGTTGTTAATAATCCAGATCCAGATTGTTTTATTAAATTGTTGTTTGCAAGCTCTAATTCTAATATTTCCTTGACTGCAGCTCCTCGTGAATTTTCTTTTGCTTTAATAGCTTGGTTCAATATGCCATTAGAACCTGTCAGCATTGAAATTGATATTCCTGCTAATATTAGCAACACAATTATGTATAGGAAATTACTGATGGTTAGCCAGTAAAAAATTTTCCTTTTTAGCACTATTCTTGTTCTGGCTAACCAGCTGTAATTATAATAGTAGTAAATGCGGAAACTTTTTTCTATACTCTATGGGG
>CALXUX010000094.1 GCA_944391785.1 uncultured Clostridia bacterium | reverse complement strand
AGAGAAAAAAGAACAATAAATCAAGACAAATGTATAAAATGTGGAACATGCCTTACAAGCTGTCCATTCCACGCAATCGGAAATTAAGGACATTCCTTAATTTACAAATTTAAAAAATGTGAACTTTAGGGACGTTCCTTAAAGTTCAAAAAAATATGAACTTTAAGGAACGTCCCTAAAGTTCACAAGGAGAGAAATTATGGAAGAAAAAATGGTAAATTTAACTATAGATGGTCAAAAAATATCAGTTCCAAGTGGTACAACAATATTAAATGCAGCAAAAGAAGCTGGAATAGATATACCAACTTTATGTTTTTTAAAAGATATTAATGAAGTTGGAGATTGCAGAATGTGTATTGTAGAAGTTGAAGGAAGAAAAGGTTTTGCAACATCTTGTATTCAAACAGTAGAAGAGGGAATGGTTGTTCATACACATACTCCGAATGTTTTAGAAGCAAGACATGTAATATTAGACTTAATTATATCAAATCATGCTAAAGATTGTTTAACTTGCACACGTTCAGGAAATTGTGAGTTACAAGATTTGGCAATTAAGTTTAATGTCTTAAATATAGAATTTGAAGGAGAAAAATCAAAACATAAAATAGATGACTTATCTCCATCAATTGTAAGAGATTTTAATAAGTGTATATTATGTAGAAGATGTGTTGCAGCTTGTAAAAATGTGCAAGGTATAGGTGCCATTGACTGTATAAATAGAGGTTTTGAGTCTTGCATTTCAACAACATATGATAAAAGCTTAAATGATGTTAATTGTACATTTTGTGGCCAATGTATAGAAGCATGTCCTACAGGAGCACTTCACGAAAAGGAAACAATAAATGATGTATGGATAAAACTAAAAGATCCAGATACAGTTGTTCTTGTTCAAACCGCACCAGCTGTTAGAGTTGCTTTAGGCGAAGAATTTGGAATGCCTATAGGTACAAATGTAAAAGGAAAGATGATCACAGCATTAAAAAGATTAGGGTTTGACAAAGTTTTTGATACAAATACAGGTGCAGATTTTACAATTATGGAAGAAGCAAATGAATTTGTAGAAAGATTTAAAAATCATGACAATTTGCCAATGATAACATCTTGTAGTCCAGGATGGGTAAAATATATAGAAATGAATTACCCAGAGTTATTGCCACATCTATCAAGCTGTAAATCACCACATCAAATGTTTGGAGCAATATTAAAAACATATTATGCAGAAAAAGAAAATATAGACCCATCTAAAATATATGTTGTTTCAGTAATGCCTTGTATTGCCAAAAAGTTTGAAAGACAAAGACCAGAAATGAAAGAAAATAGTTTATATGATGTAGATAATGTAATTACAACAAGAGAACTTGCAAGAATGATCAAACAAGCAAACATAGAATTTACTAAGTTAGAAGATAGTAACTTTGACAGCCCAATGGGAGAAGCAACAGGAGCAGGAGCAATATTTGGAACAACTGGAGGAGTTATGGAAGCAGCACTAAGAACAGCACAAGATATATTAACAGGTGAAGATTTGCCAAAAATAGATTTTGAGCAAGTAAGAGGTGGAAAAGGAATAAAAAGAGCAACTATTTCTATTGCAGGAAAACCTATTAAAGTAGTTGCTGCAAGTGGACTTAAAAATGCAAAAACAATTTTAGAAGAAATAAAAACAGGAAAATCAAATTATCAATTTGTAGAAATAATGGCATGTCCTGGAGGATGTATAATGGGTGGAGGTCAACCAATTAAAAGTTCTAAAATAAGACGAGAAGTAGATGTAAGAAAACTAAGAGCAGATGCATTGTATGACATTGATGAAAAAAGTACAATTAGGAAATCCCATGAAAACCCTATTATAAAAAAAATATATGCCGAATATTTAGAAAAGCCTGGAAGTTATAGAGCAGAAAAATTATTACATACAAAATATACTCCTAGAGAAAAATATAAAAATATATAAAATACCTTGTTCTAATGCAAAATCTGCTGTAATTATTGTTCCACTTTTTTCTTTAGATCAAAATAAAATATTTTATTTTGATAAGAAAAACAATCATTTTTAAAATTTAAAAATTCTAAAAATTAAAAATAAGAGGAGATACCCTCTTATTTTTAACTTTTAAATTAATTTTAGATCTAAAAATTAATTCTAACTAAAAAATTATTACATATTGAATATAATTATTTTATCTACAAACTATTTAGAATTTCTTTCAGAGTTGTTATTATTATTGTTGTTATTGTTATTATTGTTATTATTTTTATTTTTCTTTTCTTTATTTTTATTAGACATTGATAAACACCTCCATTCGATTTATAATTATTTTGAACTAAAAGAACAAAAAATATACAAAAAAATTAAGTATCTTTATTTTTTTTATATTTTGTTATATAATACCAAAAATAGCAAAAAGCAAAAATATTCATAATATAGTATAGGGAGGATATAATGGAGTATATAAATGAGAAATTATTAGAATTTAATAACTACATAAAATTTAGAAAAGTGGCTATAATAGGCTTAGGGGTAAGTAATATTCCTTTACTAGATTACTTATATAATCAAAAAGCACAAGTTACAGTTTTTGATACAAAAAGTTATGAAGAGATTCCAAAGGAAATAATGGATAAAATTACAGCATATAATTTTACTTTTTCTTTTGGCAAAGATTCTTTAAATAAACTTAAAGGTTTTGATTTAATTTTTAGGTCACCAAGTTGCCTGCCAACTAAACCGGAATTAGAAGAAGAAGCAAAAAGAGGGGCAATTGTGACAACAGAAGTAGAATTACTAATGAAGATGTGCCCTTGCAAAGTAATAGGCGTTACTGGAAGTGATGGTAAAACAACTACTACAAGTTTAATAAATGCTATTTTGCAAAAAGCAGGCTTTAGAACACATTTA
>CALXUX010000093.1 GCA_944391785.1 uncultured Clostridia bacterium | reverse complement strand
CGTAAGGCTGTAAGGGTTATTTTCGCTTTGCTACACGATAATCGTCTTTATACTTTGCCAAAGAAAGGGGATTTGCCTATTAAAAATTAAAAAAGTCAATTGAATATTTCCATTATTTTCCTTTTTTAAAATTACATTAATTAGGCTTATTTGTTGTACCCTTTTTTCTCAAAAATTTTTTTGAGAAATTTTTATTTTTCTATTGACATATTACCGAATTACTTTATTTTGCTTTTGTTGATGATATCTTTATCTTCTTATTTTTCTTTTTTATTATAGTCCTTTGTTGAGTATTTTCCAAGAGCGAAAAAGTAGAAGTTTTGTCGAATATATAGAAGTTTTCGACAAAAAAATGTCCCGATTGGGGACAGTCTTTTTTGGGGACATCTTTTAAAATATATTGAGCAAAATCAATTTTTTATTCATCTTCTATTTCATTATATTCATACTCATACCCTAAATTTTCGTGACTTTCTGAATTACTTTTAGAGGCAACATTCATATCTTCTTGCTTATTTGCAATTTGCTCTTCAATATCTTTAATATCTTTTTCAATCTTCTTATTAAAATCATCTTTAGAATTTTTATTCATTTTATTTATTATTTTATTAGTTTGCTCTTTTTTATCTTGCATAAACTTATTTAACATATTATTTGTCTTTTCCATTAAATCTGGCACATAATCTAAAAGTTTATCAATACTTGATGAATGATTTACTGGCATAAGTTTTACATTATTCTCTGTAATAACTAAAAATGAAACTGGATTTATAGAAACACCTGCTCCTGCTCCACCTCCAAAAGGTAAGCGGTATTGGACCTGTTCTTCTTTATCTACCTTTTTATATTCATCTATTGTTTCTCCTTTAAATTCACTTCCTCCTGCTCCAAAGCCAAAAGTCACCTTTGATATTGGAATTATTATTATATTATTAGATGTTTCTATTGGCTCACCTATTATTGTATTTACATCAATCATATCTTGTATGCTATTCATAGCTGTAGTCATAAGCCCTTCTATTGGATGTTCGCTCATTTTTATCAACTCTCTTTCTTTTATTTATTATACATATTGTGTTTATAATATGTATCATTTTTATTTCAATTATACCTTGAAATTGCAAATTTATTATATTTTTATCTTTATATATCGGCTCTATATAAAATTTTTGTGCATCTTGTTTCTTTATAAAATTTCCAATAATTATAGAATACAAAGCTCCAATCACACCAACTAATATTCCAGTAAATGCTGCATTTTTAGTTCCAAGCTCTATTTTTAGGTTCAAACTTTTTATTTTCAATTTTAAATTCTTAAAGCTTAAAATCTCTTGTTTATCAATTTTTTTGTTATTAATTTCTTTTTCTATCATTTTAACTGCTTTTTGCTTAAACTTTATCTTTGAAAGAAAATCCTTATCAATAGTTAATTTAAAAATAGGTATCTTCTCAAAAATATAAATTATTACTTTTAATTTATAATCATATACCTTTTTTATATTTTCTCCTGCTTTTAAAATTACTCTATCTACATTTACTCTAAACTTTGCTGTAATTATAACTAAAAAGGCTAATAATAGAATTAATATAACATTTAAAATAAATATATTACTCACCTTCTTTACTTGTACTATAATTATTTTTTCCAATTTTTTCATTTTTATACAAAATGGTTAACTGTGACCAGGTCACCATTGACCAAAAATGGTCAGCCGTGACCTGGTCATAGTTAACCATTAACCTTAAACCTGTCCCCAATTAACCAAAAATCAAAAAAAGCTTGAGATTTCAAGCTTTTTTTGATTTTTCGACTAGTATGTCTCCAAATAGTTCTTCTTGGTTTGTTTTTACTTTGTCTCTTCTTGATAGTTCTAGTAAGCCACTAAATGCTGTTACTACTTCTTGTTTGTTGTGTTTGTTTATTGAGAACATTTTATTGAATATAAATCTTTTTTGTTTTATTAATATTTTGAACATTTCTTTTACTTTGCTTGCTACTGTGTAGTTTTCGACTAATGCTATTTTTTCGATGTTTTTGGCATTTTTGTTTAGTCTTACACTTGTTTTTTCTATTATTTGTTTGTATAAGTTTGGTATTAGGTCTTTTTTGTATTCTTCTTGTAATTTTCTTTTTGGTAGTTCTATTTTTTCTTGTTCTTTGTATATTCTTTTTGAGTAGTTTTGGTAGTTTTCTTTTAATTTTTTGCTTATTTCTTTGTATTTTTTGTATTCGATTATTTTTCTTATTAGTTCTTCTTCTGTTAGTTCTTCTTCTTCTATTTCTTGTTTTGGTAGTAAGTTTTTGGATTTTAAATATAGCAGGGTTGATGCCATTACTAGGAATTCACTTGCTATTTCTAGGTCTAGCTTTTCCATTTCGTTTAGGTATTCTATGTATTGGTCTGTTATTTCTGTTAGGTTTATTTCGTCTATTTTCATTTTGTTTTTTTCTATTAGATATATTAGAAGGTCTAGGGGGCCTTCGAAGTTATCTATTTTTATTGAGTATTTTTTGGTTTCTAATGCTAGTATTCCTGCCATATTAAAATCATTTCCTTTCGTGCTGTTTTTGCTTACTTTTATTTTACTCTGATTCTTTTATGCTTTCTTCTGTGTATCCTTTTTTTAATAAATATTGTTTTATTTCTTCTGGTTCTAATGATGTTTCTTTTTTGTATGTGATGTTTTGTGCTGATTTTTTTTCGTATTCTTTTAGTTCTTCTTGATTTTCATATATGTAGTCTTCGATTAAGTTTTTGTTTAGTCCTTTTGATAGTAGTTTGTATTTTATTTCTTTTATTGATAGGTTTTTTAGCATTTTCCAGTTGCTTACGGCTTTTTCTATGTATTCTTTGTCATTTATGTAGTTTGCTTCTTTTAGGTATTCGATTACGTCTTCTAACAGATTGTCATTCATTGTTCTTGAAAATTTGTTTCTTACTTCTGTTTCTGTTCTTTTTTTGTATAATATGTATTTTAATACTTTTGTTTTGGCTTCATCAAATTCTTCTGATGTGTGCATTTATTCTCCTCTCTGTATGTTTTTAATTTTATGTTTCTGGCTTTTTGCTTTTATTTTATTTTTTTATTCGTTTTCTTCTGCTTCTTCATCTTCTTCATCTTGTGATACTTTTTCTTCTCCTAAGCTTTTTTCAAATGCTTTTTCAAAGTTTTGTCTTACTTTTTTGTCTATTTCTTCCATGATTTTTGGATTTTCGTTTAGGTATTTTTTTACATTTTCTCTTCCTTGTCCAATTCTTTCTCCGTTGTAACTAAACCATGATCCACTTTTTTCTATTATGTCTAGGTTTACTGCCATGTCTAGTATGTTTCCTGCTTTTGATATTCCTTCTCCATATACTATGTCAAATTCTGCTTCTCTGAATGGTGGTGCTACTTTGTTTTTTACTACTTTTACTCTTACTCTGTTTCCTTTTACTTCTCCTTCTTGTTTGATGTTTTCTGTTTTTCTTATGTCCATTCTTATTGATGCATAAAATTTAAGTGCTCTTCCTCCTGTTGTTGTTTCTGGGTTTCCAAACATTACTCCTATTTTTTCTCTTAGTTGGTTTATAAATATTAATACTGTTTTTGATTTGTTTATTGCTCCTGCAAGTTTTCTTAATGCTTGTGACATTAGTCTTGCTTGAAGCCCCATGTGTGAATCTCCCATGTCTCCATCTATTTCTGCTTTTGGTACTAGTGCTGCTACTGAGTCTACTACTATTACATCTAATGCTCCACTTCTTACTAAACTTTCTGTTATTTCTAGTGCTTGCTCTCCTGTGTCTGGTTGTGATACTATTAGGTTATCTATGTCTACTCCTAGTTTTTTGCATATACTGGGTCTAGTGCGTTTTCAGCGTCTATGAATGCTGCTTCTCCTCCTTGTTTTTGTGCTTCTGCAACTATATGCAATGCAAGAGTCGTTTTCCCTGATGATTCTGGTCCATATACCTCTATTATTCTTCCTCTTGGTACTCCTCCTCCTAGGGCTATATCTAAGCTTAGGGCTCCTGTTGGGATTGTTTCTATTTCCATTGCTTTACATTCCCCTAGTTTCATTACTGATCCTTTTCCATATTGTTTTTCTATTTGGCTTAGTGCCGCTTCTAATGCTTTTTTCTTTTCTGTATTTTCTGACATATTTTTATCCTCCTTAAATTTATTGAACTTTTGTTTGATGTTTTTATTATACACCAAATTTTTGTTTTGTCAATATTTTATTTTAATTTTTATTTTTTATTTTTCAAAATCTATTTATACCACTTTTCAATCCCACTAAATATATTATACCAATTAGGAGAAACCTCCCCAACTAGTCCTGTACTGTAGCAAGTAGTCAATTTATTATTATATAAACTTAAATAAGGAACTTCCGTTTTATATATTTCTGCGAGTCTCGTATATTTTTCTACTAATACATTTTCCTGTGTCTCATTTTTAACTTCATTCATTATTTGAGTTACTTCAGCATTACTATAATTTGCTAAATTATTTTCGCCAAAAAATGTAGTTAAGTCTGGGCTAATTGATAAGTTTATACTGCACAAAATCATATCATAATTTTTGTTTGTTAAATAATTGTTGTATTGTGTATCATTTACCCCTACAACTTCAACTCTTATTCCCTGATTTTCTAGTTGCTGTTTTATATTTTGTGCTACTTGAACTTTTGTAGCATCTGCTGATTTTACTACTAATCTTAATGATAACCTTTGGTATCTGCCATTTTCTAATTTTTGCCAATAGTTATTTCTATATGTCCACCCTGCATCTTCTAAAACCTTTTTTGCTTGGTCTGGGTTATATCCTGAACTTGTGTCTTGCTCTGTGTATAGATAGCTTCCATAGTCTAGCGGGAAACTTGATGTGTAATATTTATTATTGTATATGCTAGATACAATATTTGTTTTGTCTATTGAATATGCAATTGCTTTTCTTACTTCTTGCCTGCTTAGGAAATTGTTTTGAGTGTTAAATGCTATAAAGTCATGCTGCCTTCCTTTTATTTCTTTTGAGGCATATCCTATTGTTCCTATATAGTCTTGCAAATTCATATTGTCTGTGCTTATTACATCTATATTTCCAGTTTTAAAACTATTATACATTTCTCCTATTGATGAATATAAATTTACAGTAATTGTTGTTATTATTGGGTCTTTTTCTTGTATGTTCCACCAACTTGCATTTTTAGATAATGTTATATATGATGTTTGCACATCTGTTACTTCATACATTCCAGTTCCAACTGGTACAATATTTGCTGAAAATTCTTTGTCTAGGTAAAAACTACTAGACAGGATAGGGAATATTAAATTATATTCAAAAAACGGTACTTCTTGGTCTAAGTTAATTTTTATTGTGTAGTCATCTACTATTTCTATATTTGTTATATGTGCTACATTTGCACTATATATTGAGTTTACTTGTTTTAACTGGTCTATTGTATATTTTACATCATCTGCTATAAATTTTTCTCCATCTGCCCATCTTACATTGTCTTGGAGTTTTATTAAGTATGATGTGCTACTTTGTTTTGCCCATTCTTTGGCAAGACAAGGTTCTAATTTATAGCTTGAAGATATTGTAAATAATGGTTCATATATTAGTTTTGCTATATTTTGTACGTTTTTATTTGTACTTAATATTGGGTTTAAGCTATCAAATGATGATATTGCAAGAGTTAGCGTTGTTATTTTTTCTTGGCTTGTTGTTTCTTCATTTAATGATTCCTCTTCTTTTTCTTCTGATTTTATTTTAAATATTGCAAATATTGTTATTCCTATTACAAATATTATGAATAGATACTTGAAAAAATTAGATTTCATATTTCACCTCTATCTTGCACTATCATACATTATTTTTTATTTTTTTTCAATGATTTATTTATTTTTTTAATAAAATATTAGAAAATCTTTTATTTACTTCATTCCAATTTAAAATATTCCAAAATGCATTTATATATTCTGGTCTTCTTGTTTCATATTGTAGATAATAAGAATGTTCCCACATATCTAAAACTAAAATTGGCTTACATCCCCATAAAGTCAAATTTTGGTGTTTTTCACATTGAAGTATTTTAAGGCTTTCCCACTTTGGGACCCATACGAGTATGCACCAACCTGAAGCTTCTACTGCTTTTGCAGCTTCTATAAATTGCATTTTAAATTTGTCAAAACTTGAGAAGTCTTTTATTATTTGTTCCATTAATTTAATATCTGGTTCTGTTGGAATTGCAGGTCCTAAGTTTTGGAAAAATAGTTCATGTAGTATTGCTCCTGAACCAAAGAAGCTTAAATTTTTTTCTAAACATTTTATATTTGAAAAATCATTTTCTTCTCTTGCCTTTTTTAATTTTTCTTCTGTTTGGTTTGTGTTTTCTACATATCCTTTATATAGTACATTGTAGTGCAGGTCTAGTGTTCTTCTAGAATAATATGGTTCTAGTGCATCTAGTGGATATGGTAAGTCAATCATTTTTAACATATTTATCACCCTTCTTTATTTTACGTTTATATGGCTAGAATTTATACATTTTTATTTAATTTTTAAACAAATATATTGTATATAAAATTTGTGCACATGCATAAAACAATTCCACAAACTGTTGATATTAAGAAACTTATTATAGTCCATTTTAAGCTTCCTGTTTCTTTTTTTATTGTCATAAGTGTTGTACTACAAGGAAAATGTAATATTGTAAATATCATAACATTTATTGCTGTGAGTATTGTCCAACCATTTTGAATTAGAATTTGACCAATTTGGGCTGTGTCTTCCATATTTACAAGTGATGTTCCATTTAAATAGCACATTAATATTATTGGAAGTACTATTTCGTTTGCAGGGATTCCTAGAATAAATCCTGTTAGAATGTATCCATCAAGACCCATTAAGTTTGCAAGTGGGTCTAAAAAATTTGCAATTATTGTAAGTATACTTGTTCCTGAAATTGAGATATTTGCAAATAGCCATATTACTATTCCTGCTGGCATTGCAACTGCAATCGCTCTTCCGAAGTACAAATAAGGTTCTATCAAATATTGATCTTATTAAAATTTTTCCAATTTGTGGTTTTCTGTATGGTGGTAGTTCTAATACAAATGATGATGGCATTCCTTTTAATATTGTTTTTGATAAGATTTTGGATATTATTAATGTTAGCATTATTCCTAAGAGTATTACTAGGATAACTGAGAGAGTTGATATGATTGAAGATGTTATTCCTGATACGCTACTTGCAATAAATATAGTTGCTATTGTTATTAGAAATGGGAATCTTCCGGTTACATGGTACTAGGTTGTTTGTGATTATTGCAATTAGCCTTTCTCTTGGTGATTCTATTATTCTACAACCTGTTACTCCACAACTGTTACAACCAAAGCCCATACACATGGTTATCATCTGTTTTCCACTACAGCAAGCTTTTTTAAAAAGTCCATCCATATTAAAAGCAATTCTTGTTAAATACCCCATATCTTCTAATATAGTAAATAGTGGAAAAAATATAGCCATAGGTGGAAGCATTACAGAAATTACCCAAGTCAGAGTTTGATACATCCCTAAAATAAGCATATCTGAAAGCCATTTCGGGCAATTAATATAATTTGCAAATGACATAAGTTTTTCCCCAATTGAATCAAAAACTGAAAATAGAAAATCTGATGGATAATTTGCTAAAACTATTGTTATCCAAAATATACCTGCTAAAAATAACAGCATTATTGGTATCCCAAAAGTTTTGGATGTTAAAATTTTATCAATTTTTCTATCACGACTACTGTAGTCAGAATTATTAAACTTGCATACATCTTTTGTTACTTGTTCTGCTTTATTTACAATATTTTCTACTATTCTATCTTTAAAATTTTCATCTAGTATACCAGCGGCTTTTAAATCTTTTTTCGCATCTTCTAAATTTTTATTTATGCCTTCTGTATCTAGATTAATTTTAAAATTTTCTTTTATTGCATTTAAGATTTTTTTATCTCCATCTAAAGCTTTTATAGCAATCCATCTGTATAACTTATCAGAAAGTATTTTTTGATTTTTACTTTCTAATGGCATATTACCGAATTTTTTATCTTTACTTTCTGTTGACATATTGCCGAATTTTTTTATCTAAAATATTTTTACTATTGGAACTTGAATCTTTAAGGTTTTTAACATGTTCCTCTTTAATACAATTTTTAATTTTTTCAATATTACATTCTAGTTTACTTTCATACTCTAATTGTTTAGGGTGCAAAACTATTTTGTTAGTACTTACCTTATAAATAATATCTTTTAAATTGTCTAGTGTTTTCTTCTTTTGAGCAATAGTTCCAACTACAGGAACACCTAAAATTTTTTCTAAACTTTTTAAATTAACATCAATTTTTTTGCGTTTTGCTTCATCTAATAAATTAACACAAACAATTACATTATCTGTAATTTCCATAATTTGAAAAAGTAAATTCAAATTTCTTTCTAAACAAGTTGCATCTAAAACAACTACTGTTACATTTGGCATGCCAAAACAAATATAGTCTCTTGCAATCTCCTCTTCTTCTGAATTAGACATAATCGAATATGTTCCAGGTAAATCAACTAATATGTACTCATTATTCTTCACGCAAAAATTACCGAGTT
Organism: uncultured Clostridia bacterium; assembly: GCA_944391785.1. Taxonomy (GTDB): domain Bacteria; phylum Bacillota; class Clostridia; order TANB77; family CAG-508; genus CAG-269. The sequence continues at coordinate 2,412 of CALXUX010000093.1, read as the reverse complement.
GCATTTGCAACTGTTTTCCCTGGCCAGTTTCCTGTATGTTGATGCATTCCGGTTAAACTATTAAATATTGTAGACTTACCTACATTGGGATTTCCTGCAAGTGCAACTACAAATTTTTTATCTTTCATAAAAACTATCACCCCACTTTAATATTATATGATATGCTTTCTTCTTGCTTTCGTGATTGTTTTTGGTTAAATGGTCAATCGTGACCAGGTTAAAGCTGACCATTTTTGGTTAATCGTGACCAGGTCACAATTGACCAATTTGAAACCTGTCCCAAAATGATCAAAAATGGTTAATTGGGACCTGTCCCAGATTAACCATTTTTAATTAACTATTATAAGCTTTGCGTCTTCTTTTCTTATTGCTATTGTGGTTCCTCTTACTTGGTATGCTCTTGGGTCTTTTGATGGGCTTATTAGTATTGGAGTAATTTGAGTTCCTTTTATTAGCCCTAAGTCTAATAGCCTTCTTTTTAGTTTTACTTCGCAGTTTATTTGCTTTATTTTTGCTTGCTTGTTCATTGGTAATTTGTCTAATGTTTTTATATTTTCCATTTTTGCCTCCGCTAGATTTTTATGTTTACTACTATTATATTCTAGCTTCCGTGCTTTTGTTACTTTTTTACACGGCTGGATTTTCTCCTGCTCCTAGTACTTTTTCATTTTCTGCTTGTTTTTCCATAGTTTCTTTTAGTTCTTCTGCTATTTCTTTCATTTTTGCTGGTATTTCTTCTAATTTTATTAAGTCTTCATTTTGTTTTTCTTCTAGTAAGTCTTTTAGGTGTAGTTTTACGTCTTTTAGATTATATACAGAACTTATTATGTCGCTTTCATCTAATATTTCTTGTGCATAATGTTCTATGTATGCTTCATTTATTTCTACTGGGCCTTGTGTGTTTTCTTCTACATGGTTATGCTTTTTTTCGTTTCCTTGTATTGTGTCTACTTCTGTTATTCTTGCATCTACACATTTTTCATGTGCTTTACTTTTTTCTAGCACTTCTGATGTTTCGTATTCTCCTTCATATCTTTCGTTCATGTATTGCCTTATATATGAGTCTTGATACATTGTGTTTTGTGTTTCTAGTTCTACATCAAAATATGCTCCATATTGGTCTGACCAGCTAGAGTATTTTATTTCTTTTCCGTTTGTTTCGTCATAACCTATGTTTAGATATTCGTCTCCATTTCCATTTACTATTAAGTAACTTGATGTGTTTGCCTCATATGATAGCAAACCTTCGTCATTGTCTGCTGTTAGATTTCTTCCTCTTGGGTCTTGCCCTTCTCTTTTGTTTGGTTTTAATATGTTTTCACCAAGTACTACTGCTTTACCATTTTGTCTGATGACCACAAATGTGTCTATGTTTGATTTTGAGATTCCGTTTTTTTGATTCTAAACTAGATGTTGAGACTCTTGCAAGTTTTACTCCGTCTGTTATGCCTATTTTTTCTAAGCCTAATTTTTGCCCTAATGTTTGTCCTTTAATATATTGGTTTAGTTTTGTTTCTTCATGGATATTTAAATGTTTTGTTTCGTCTTCTTCTAATTTTATTTCTTCATTGTCTTTAGTTTTGCCTTTTTCTTTTTTATTTTTATCTTTTAAATCTTCTAGATTATTTTTTTCATCAATACTTAATATTTTTTGTTTTAAGTCTATTTCTGATATTTCTTTTATGTCTTTTGCTTCTATTCCAAGTGCTTCTGCTATGTTTTCTAGTTCTTTACGTTCTAAATATTCTAATGAATTTTCTACTAAGTCTTTGTCTTGTATGTTTTCAAGTAGTCTTTCTATTTGCTCTGTTTTTTCTGGTTCTGATATTTTAAATCTTTCTTCTAGTTGTGGTATTCTTATGTTTATTGCAGCTCCAATATATTTTTCGTCTAGATAGTATTCATACATTTCTCTTTTTTGTTCTTCGCCTTTTTTATCTTTTGTTGTTATTTCTTTTCTTACTGCAAATAATTTACTTGATAGTGGCTTTCCATTTATTTTGTCATTCCAAGTTACTTCTCCTACATATATTACATCTTTAAATTCTATTTTTTTATTTTCTGTGCTTTTTAAATTATAGCCATTTTCCAAAGTATCTCTTATATCACGTTCTATATCTAGTATTGTTTTTGATAATTCTTTCATTTTTACCACTCCATTTCATTAGTTTCTATTTTATAATATTTTTTATATTTATGCAAATTTTTATGTAAAATTTGTAATAAAGCTTAAACTTTTATGTTACGATTCACAGCCGTAATTTCTATATGTAGAGTAGCCCTCGAAGGCTTTATTTATATAAAATTTATGCAATGACGAATGCGATTGGAGTGATTGTAGCCCTTCTTAATATAAAATAAATGAGGAAGCGCGAAGGATGTAGCGAGAGGCTCGTTTGTTTTATATTTAGA
>CALXUX010000092.1 GCA_944391785.1 uncultured Clostridia bacterium | reverse complement strand
TTTTGCTCCGTCCCCTTTGGCAATTTTTTGCTCCGTCCCCTTTGGCACACTCCTTTTGGCACTCATTATATAATTTTACAAATCTTCTACACTCTCTTTAGCTCCGCTCACTTATTCATATAATGCTGTATTACTCGAATCAGAATTAGTATCTGTATCTGTTCCTCCTGTACTAACATCAATCATATTTAAATATTCAATAATATCTAATTCCTGATTATTATAAGTCATCTTATAATATGTTTGTCCACCACTTACATACATATATGCATCATCTAATATAAGTCTTACAAGCTCTCTTCCTTCTGAATTTATTATACCATATTTATTATCCTGATTTACTATCATTACATTATAATTAGGTATCACTAATAAATTCATTGCATTTTTATTTGTTGTTGCTCTATATCCTAAACTATCATATTTAAAATCGACTACTTGTTTTCCATTTTTATCAAAAAATCCCCATTTTCCATCTTGCTGAACTGGTATTAGATTATCTAATAATATATATTTATTCTTTACATTATTATTACTATATGGAGTTATATCAATCCCTATATTATCATATTCTATATATATTTTTATATTTCCATTAGTATCTATTACTCCATATTTACCATCTCTTTGTGCTAATAATAAACCTGCATCACTATCCATAAGTGTAATTTCATCATATAATATTTGAACTTTTAAATTTCCTGAAGCAGTCATTATTCCTTTTTTTCCATTACTTGTTATTAGAAATTCACCTGTTGTAGGCATATATTCTATTTTTTCATATTTAGGTTCTATTATAGTTTCTCCTGTTTGAGCATTTATTACTCCATATTGGTCTTTTTTTACTACCAACATTCCATTTAATACTGCTTTATAATTATTAAAATTGCTATCTATTTCTGTATACCCATATTCTAATACACTATTTTGATAACTTTGAATTAAATAATCTAGTGTATATATATATATTCTATTTTTTTCTTTATCATAAGAAAAACTAGCATTAAATCCTTTTTCCATTCCGTCTTGAGTCATATATAATTTACCATTTCTTGATATTACTACATCATCCATATAAGTATATTCATAATTTGCTCCTGTTGATGATGTTGTGTTTAAATATAACTTATATATTTTGTTAGATTGTAATGTAAAATTTGCTACTTCTTCTGTTGTTTCAATATAGCATTTTGTTGAGTCTTCTGATTTATTACTATATTCTCCATTATAGTTTTGAATATTTAATATTGATGCCATATCACGAATTGGTATATATATTTTTCCATCTTCTTGTATTAATAACATATCTTTTAATTGATTGTTGATGTTTCCATTAAGATATACTTTTAATGCTGAATTATCAATATAATAAATTGTTACAACTATTCCTATTATTGCTAAAACTAATACTATAATAACTACTAAAATAATCCTAGATATTAATTTTGTCTTATTTGTATCTTTTTCTTTATAGCTTTCTTCTACTAAATTCATTTTTTTCCTTTCCTAACAATTTTTCTAATCGTTATATCCATATTTTTTATAGAACTCGTCTCTAAAACTTAATAATCTGTCGTTTTCTATTGCTTCTCGTACATTTTCCATAAGTCTTGTTAAAAATCTTAAATTATGTATAGATAATAATCTTACTCCTAATATTTCGTTTGCTTTTACTAAGTGCCTTATATATGCTCTTGTATAGTTTTTGCAAGTATAACAGTCACATTCTTTATCAAGTGGTCCCCAATCTCTTTCATATGTTGCATTTCTTACTACTACTTTTCCATGGCTTGTTAGTGCTGTTCCATTTCTTGCTATTCTTGTTGGTAAAACACAATCACACATATCTATTCCTGCTATTGCAGCTTCTATTAAATAGTCTGGTGTTCCCACTCCCATTAAATATCTTGGTTTTTGTTCTGGCATTAGTGGTGCTACATAATATAACATTTTTAAAAATTCTTCTTTTGGTTCACCAACACTTATTCCTCCTATAGCATACCCAGGTAAGTCTAATTTTATTAGATCTTCTGCACTTTTTTCTCTTAAGTCTTCATAAAAGCCTCCTTGTATTATTCCAAAAAGTGCTTGGTTTTCTTTTTTGTGTGCTTCTTTACATCTTTTTGCCCATCTTGTTGTTCTTTCCATTGATTGTTTTGTGTATTCATATGTTGCTGGATATTCTACACATTCATCAAATGCCATTATTATATCAGCACCTAGGTCTTCTTCTGTTTGCATTACACTTTCTGGTGAAAAGAAGAGTTTTTTTCCGTCTAAATGAGACTTAAATTCTACACCTTCTTCTGATATTTTTCGTAAATCTCCTAGACTAAAAACTTGAAATCCTCCACTATCTGTTAAAATTGGCCTATCCCAATTCATAAATTTATGAAGTCCTCCTGCCTCTTTTACTATGTCTTGACCTGGTCTTAGATATAAATGATATGTATTTGCTAAAATTATTTGTGCTTTTACTTCTTCTTTTAGTTCTTCAGGTGTCATTGATTTTACTGTTGCTTGTGTTCCGACTGGCATAAATATTGGTGTTTGGATATCTCCATGAGGAGTATGTATTATTCCTCTTCTTGCTCCAGATTGCTTACATTTATGTATTAGCTCATATGTTACTGCTGGCTTCATTTTATATTCCTTCCTATTTTTCTTTATTTTGTTGTCTATTAAATTTTATTTCAGATTAATTAAATTAAAATTTTATTCTATTTTCATTTCCTGCCATTATTCTTTTTATATTACTTCTGTGATTATAAAGTACTATTATGGCTAAAATTATACTATATATTAAATAATCTGTTTCCCCATTTACAATATAATGTTCTTTTATAAAAATTGTAAGTACTGGAAAAAGTACTGCTGCTGAACAAGAACCTAATGATACCATTCTTGTTAATATTATTAGCACTAATCCAAAAACTAAACATATTAATCCTATTTGCCAATTACTCATTAATAATACTCCTAATGCTGTGGCAACTCCTTTTCCTCCTTTAAATCCGAAAAATATTGGAAATGTGTGTCCTATAACAACTGCAATTCCTGCTATTTGAACAAGTAATGCTTTGTCTATTGTTTTTGCTATACTTCCTATTGCTATAGCAATTAAAATTGAAACTACTCCTTTTAAGATATCACAAATTAGCGTAAGTGCAGCGGCTCCCTTACCTACAGATCTAAGCATGTTTGTTGTACCTGCATTTCCACTTCCTTTTTCTCTTACATCAAATCCAGCAATTTTTTTGCTGATAATTATTGAAAAATTTATACTTCCTATTAAATATGCAATAATTGCCATTATAACATATACTACCATTTTTTCTCCTTTCTATTTTTCATTTTTTTATTTTTTATTTTATTAATATCTTTTTTTAACTTATATTGTTTCTTTTTCTCCTTTTTCTCTTGATATTATTCTTATTGGTGTTCCTTGCATTCCAAATTCTTTTCTTATTTGGTTTACTAAATATCTTTCATACGAAAAATGAAATAATGATTTATTGTTTACAAATATTACAAATGTTGGTGGTTTTGTTGCAACTTGTACTCCGTATAATATTTTTAGTCTTTTTCCTTTGTCTGTTGGTGGTTGTACTATTGCTATTGCTTCATTTATTACTTGATTTAGTGTTGATGTTGAAACTCTCATTGCATTTTGTCTTGCAACTTCATTTATCATTCCAAATAGTTTGTCTACTCTTTGTCCTGTTTTTGCTGATATAAATATTATTGGTGCATATGATAAATATGATAATTTTTGATATACTCCCTTTTTGTATTGTTCGAGTGTTCCTGTTTCTTTTTCGTATTCGTCCCATTTATTTACTACTATAATTATTCCTTTACCTGCCTCATGTGCTTCTCCTGCAATTTTGGCATCTTGGTCTGTTACTCCATCTTTTGCGTCTATCATCATTAAACATACATCTGCTCTTTCTACTGCTAATAGACTTCTCATTATACTGAATTTTTCTATTCTTTCATTTACTTTACTTTTTTTTCTGATTCCTGCTGTGTCTATTAAAATGTATTTTCCTTTGTCATTTTCAAAATATGTGTCTATCGCGTCTCTTGTTGTTCCTGCTATATTACTTACTATTGTTCTATTTTCTCCTACTATTTTATTGACTAATGATGATTTTCCTACATTTGGTTTTCCTATTATTGCAACTTTTATTAATCCTTCTTCTACTTCTGTTTCGTCTTGTTTTGGAAAATGACTATATATTTCGTCTAGTACATCTCCTATTCCTATTGCATTTGTTGCTGATATTGGAAATGGTTCACCTAGACCTAAATTGTAAAATTCATATATTTCATTTTTATCTTTTTCAAAATTATCTACTTTATTGCATACTAAGACTATTGGTTTTTTGGATTTTTTTAGCATTATTGCAATTTCTTTGTCTGCCGCTGTTACTCCTTGTTTTACATCTGTTAAAAATATTATTACATCTGCCATGTTTATTGCTAGGTTTGCTTGCTCTCTCATTTGTGATAATATTATATCTTCTGATTCTGGCTCTATTCCACCTGTGTCTATTAATGTGAAGTTTCTTCCTCGCCAATTTGTGTCTGCATATATTCTATCTCTTGTGACTCCAGGTGTGTCTTCTACTATTGAAATTCTACTTCCTGCCAAGTAATTAAAAAATGTAGATTTTCCAACATTTGGCTTTCCTATTATTGCTACTATTGGTTTTGACATTTAATAGCTCCTTTCCGCTTTTTTCATATATAAATTATATATGAATTGAATTAATAAGTCAATAGAATTTGACTTTCCTATAATTTAAAAATATAGACATTAACACAAACAAATCGCATTAATGCCTATTTCAATATTCTTTTAAAATAATCTCAATATATCATTATATGAAACATATAAAGCCAAAGCTACAAGCAGTGTAAATCCTAGCATTTGAATATTTATTTCAGTTTCTTGTTTTAGTGGCTTTCTTCTGATTGCCTCTATTAATAATATTAATATCTTTCCTCCATCTAATGCTGGTATTGGCAAAAGGTTTGTAATTCCAAGTGATAATGAAATTAATGCAAGCATATAAATAAATTCTTGCCATCCATTTGTTTTTGCTACTGCTTCTGAAATACCTACAGGTCCCATCATTTGGTCAAGTCCTACATTTCCTGTAAATAATTGTTTTATATTATCTACTATGGAAAATAGAAATGTTTTTGTTTCTACTCCACCATATATTATATGGTTTAAAAATGTACTATCTGCTTGTTTTAGATTTACACCGAGATAATATATTGGTACATAATCTGGAACCAAAGTTACATCAATTTTTTGATTTCCTCTTTCTATTTCTAATTGTATATTATCATCAGATGTTTCTTGTATTGCTGATAAAATTTTATTAACATCTCCATTTATTTCTATACCGTTTACTTGCAATATTTTGTCATTTGATTTTAATCCACTTCTTTCTGCTGGGCTATCCTTTTCAATTGTTACAATTTTAGCATCTTCGCTTAAATATATGCCTGTTGTTTTTTGCTTTATTTCAGTTAGCTTTGTATTATATTCTAAGCTTTTCCCATCTCTTTCTATTTTTATATTTACTTCTTGATTTCCATCTACATTTTCAGTTATATTATCTAAATCATATTTACTATTTACTTTTTTTCCATTCATTTCTATTATTTTATCGCCTGATTGTAAGCCTATTGTTTGAGCTGAGTATCCTTCTAAAACACTATCTATCTCATTTGTTACATATGTTCCAGTAGATGACATTAATATAAAATATACGATTATCCCAAACACTATGTTTACTGTAGCACCTGCTATAACTATTGCTATTCTTTTTGGTATACTTGCTTTAGAAAAAGATCCTTCTGCTTCAGATCTTTCTTCTTCACCTTCCATGCTACAATATCCACCTAATGGAATTAACCTTAGAGTATATTTAGTTTCTTTTCCTTGTTTTTGCCATAATTTCTTTCCAAAACCTATTGAAAATTCATTTACTTTTACTTTACACAGTTTTGCAATTATTAAATGTCCTGCTTCATGTATTAGTATTAAAAATCCTAAAAGAAATATTATTTTTATGGCTGAGATTATAAAATTTATCAATATAATACTCCTTTCATAATAGTAAAAAACAAATATGCAAATGGTGCTAAAAATATTAAACTATCTATTCTATCTAACATTCCTCCATGTCCTGGGATTAAATTACTGTAATCTTTTATATCTACATATCTTTTTATACTAGATGCTACAAAGTCTCCTATTTGTCCAATTATACTTAATATTACTCCTATTATACCTATATATATATATGAATAATTCATATTCCAATATGTATTTGCAATATATGTATATATAAGCATTACAATTACTGCACCAATTAGTCCTGCTAGACATCCTTCTATAGATTTTTTTGGACTTACTTTACTAAATTTGTGTTTTCCGAATTTTTGGCCTATAAAAAATGCAAATATATCTGTTCCCCATGCTGCAAATATTGTATACCAAATTAGAATTTTTCCATCTTCCATTCCATTTATTATTGCTATAAACATCATGAAAAATACTACATACATTATTCCCATAAATGTATATGCTACATCTTTAAATGTTATTCTCATGTTTGTTATAATAACATGAAGAAATAATATAAGAATTAATATTGGTATTGCAAGCATTATTATTAGTTGCATATTTTCTTGAGGTATTATGTGTATTAATGATATACTCAAACAACTTACATATCCAACCCATCTTATTGGTTTACATATTTTTGATACTGCATTTAAATATTCATCCATTGCAAGTATTGTTACTATTGTTAGTAATACATCTACTACATATTTATTTCCAATTAAAAATGTTATTAATACTAGTGGAAATCCAAGTAGCCCAGATGTAATTCTTTTTATATCCATTTATATTTTTCCTTTCTCTTATGAATTTATTTTTCTGCCATATTTTTTATATTTTTATTATTATACTTTTTATAATTTTGCTTTATTTTCTTATTTAATTTGCTCCAAATTTTCTTGTTCGTTTTTGATAAATTTCAATTGCATCATTTAAGTCTTGCTCTGAAAAATCTGGCCAATTTTTATCGACAAAAACAAATTCAGAATATACAAGCTGCCAAGGTAAAAAATTGCTAAGTCTTATTTCTCCGCTTGTTCTTATAAGTAAATCTGGATCTGGCTGGCCTTTTGTGTATAAGTTGTCTGATATCATTTGTTCTGTTATTTCTTGCAATTCCATTTTATTTTCTTTTACCTTTTTTGCAATATTTTTTACAGCTCTTACTATTTCTTCTCTACCACCATAGTTTAATGCAATATTAAATACAATTCCTGTATTATTTTTGGTTCTTTCCATACATTTTTCTATACTGTCTTGCATTTTTTTAGATAGACCTTCTTTGCTTCCTATTATTTTTACTTTTATGTTTTCAGAATCTGCTTTTTTACTATAATCGTCTAAATAGCTTTGGAATAACCCCATTAGGGCTGATACTTCTTCTGATGTTCTTTTCCAGTTTTCTGTTGAAAATGCATAAACTGTTATGTATTTAATTCCTATACTATTTGCATATCTTACTATTTTTTCTAATGTTTTTGCTCCCTCTTTATGTCCAAAATTTGATGGCATACCTTTGAGTTTAGCCCACCTTCTGTTTCCATCCATAATAATCGCTATATGTTTTGGTAAATTATCTAGATTCATTTTTGCTCCCCTTGTTAATTTTATTTGTTTTTATTTAGATTATTCTTATTTGTTTCTATTTGCAATATATAATGCAAGTTCTTTTAAAAATTCAGCCTTTGTTCCATATTCTTTTATGTCTTCTATTGCTTTATTTGTTAATTCTTGCAATTTCTGTTTTGCTCCATTTAGACCATATTGTGATACATATGTGCATTTTTTTCTTGCTTTATCATTTCCTACCGGCTTTCCTAGTTTCTTTTCGTCTCCTTCTTCTGATAGTATATCATCTTTTATTTGAAATGCTAAACCAATTTTTTCTGCATAATTTGATAAGCTTTCTATGTCTTTTTCACTTGCATTTGCAAGTATTGCTCCCATTCTTACACATAGTTTTAATAAGGCTCCTGTTTTGTTTTTATGAATATATTCTAACTCGTTTGGGCTAATTTCTTTTCCTTCAACTTCAGTATCTATATATTCTCCTGCAATCATTCTGTCTACTGCTTTTGTAAATTCTTCAAATACTTTTAGTTTTAGGTTTATATTTTGTACTTTTTCTGTGCTTTCTGCATTTTTTTGTGTTGATGTGTTTTTTAAGTCTTGACTTATTACCATATATGCATTATTTAAAAGTCCATCTCCAGCTAGAATTGCTGTTGCTTCATTGAATTTTTTATGGTTCGTTAACATTCCATGTCTAAAATCGTCATTATCTATTCCTGGTAAATCGTCATGTATTAAGGAAAAATTGTGTACCATCTCTATTGCTATTGCATATGGCATACATTCTTTATAGTCACTTTTAAAAAGTTTGTATGTTGCAATTACAAGTATCGGTCTTAGCCTTTTTCCTCCTGCAAGTAGGCTATATTCCATAGATTTATTTAATTGCTCTTCAGGACATTTATTTTGATTGCACTTTTTTGCTAGTTCTTTGTTTATAATGTCTTGATATGTTTTTAATTGTTCTTTAAAATTCATATAAGCTCCTATTTTTATTATATAATATTTCTATTATATAATATTTTTTATTATATAATATTTTCTATTATATAATATTTTTTATTATATAATATTCTTTTATTTACAATATCTTTTTTTATATCTTTTTATTTATAATAATTCATTTTTTAAATTATACAGACATAATTTCTTTTTCTTTGTTTTCCAATATTTTATCAATTTCTTCTACGTTTTTATCAGTTATTTTTTGTATTTCTGTTTCTGCTTGTTTTAGTTCATCTTCTGTTATGTTTCCTTCTTTTTGGTCTGCTTTTGCTTGCTCTATTCCATCACGTCTTACTGCTCTTACAGCAACTTTTGCTTCTTCTGCCATTTTCTTTATGTCTTTTACTAATTCTTTTCTTCTTTCTTCTGTAAGTTCTGGGAATGCAAGTCTTATTACTTTTCCGTCATTGTTAGGGTTTATTCCTATATCTGATGCAAGTATTGCCTTTTCTATGTCTTTTAATATGCTTACATCCCAAGGTTGTATTACAATTAGTCTTGCTTCTGGTACAGATATTCCTGCTACTTGGTTTATTGGTGTTGGTGTACCATAATAATCAATTTTTACCTTATTTAATATTACAGGATTTGCTCTTCCTGCTCTTACTTCTGATAATTTTTCTGCATATACACTTATTGTTTTTTCCATTCTTTCTTTAATATTTGAATAATCCATAGATTATTTCCTCCTTTTCTATTTTTATTGACTTTAAATTTTATTTTTTGCTCTAAATTTTTTACATTGCAAAAACTTTTTATATTATTTTTTATAAGTTTTATAATAACTTTAATTTTATAATAAATTTAATTTTATACTAATTTTAACTAACTATTGTTCCTATTTTTTCTCCTTTTACTGCTCTTACTATATTTTCTGGGTCTGCTATTCCAAATACTAGTAATGGGATATTGTTATCTCTACACATTGCTGTTGCAGTTGAATCCATTACTTTTAGGTCTTTATTTAATACATCTAAGTATGATATTTCTTCAAATTTTATTGCATTTGGTTCTAGTTTAGGGTCTGCTGAATATACTGCATCAATTGCTTTTCCAAGTAAAATTATGTCTGCTTTTATTTCTGTTGCTCTTAATACTGCTGCTGTGTCTGTTGTGAAATATGGGTGCCCCGTTCCACAAGCAAATATTACAACTCTTCCTCTGCCTAAATGTTTTTCTGCTTTTCTTTGGATAAATGGTTCTGCTATTTCTCTCATTTCTATTGCTGTTTGTACTCTTGAATATACTCCTCTTGCTTCTAAAGCATCTTGAAGTGCTAAACCATTCATTGCAGTTGCTAGCATTCCCATATAGTCTGCTGTAGTTCTTTCCATTTCATGTCCATTTCTTCCTCTCCAAAAATTTCCGCCTCCAACTACTATTGCAACTTCTACTCCTAAATCAACTATTTCTTTTATTTTATCACATATTTTTCCTACAGTTTCTGCATCTACTCCTGTTTTTTTGCTTCCTGCTAGAGCTTCTCCACTTAATTTTAGTAATACTCTTTTATATTTTACTTCTGACATTTTTCCAACTCCTTTTTATTTTTCTTTTGGTATTCTATCATATATTTTAAAAATTGAATAGTATTTTTTAAGATTTTCTTAATTTTTAAATAAAACGAGATATCAAATATAAAAATATGTTTTTGCACTTTCTTATAACTAAAAAAAAACTGAGGTATTAATAAATTATACCCCAGTAAAATAATTTTTTCACAATAACATTCCAAATTTATTTAGTTCTTCTTCTCCAAAATCTAATTGAATAATTAGATTATTTTCTTTTCCTTGAAATTGCATTTCTCTTGCAATTGTCTTTCCATCTACTTTCCGTGTAACGATGGTTTCCTTTTCTGTTTTTGTTACTTCATAATTTGTGTCAGTTGACACTTTTTCTAAAAATTTTTTTAACATGATAATACCTCCATTTAGTATAGTGTGTTAATTATATAACTTTTAGGAGTTGTTGTCAACATAATTTTTTATTATAACCTGTCTCAAGTTAAGCCTTTAGGGTCAATTGGGACCTGTCCCGGAGTAACTAAATTCTATTTCAATTGATTCATTACCTCTTCTGCAAAGTTTTCTTCTTTTTTCTCAATTCCTTCGCCTTTTTCAAATCTTGCAAATTCTACAACATCTGCATCTTTTTGTTTTAATAATTCAGATATTTTAAGTGAAGAATCTTTTACAAATATTTGGTCAACTAAACAAATTTCTTCATAGAATTTTCCAACTCTTCCTTGTACTATTTTTTCTGCTATTTGTTCTGGTTTTCCTTCGTTTATTGCTTGGATTTTTAATATTTCCATTTCTTTGTCTACTCTTTCTTGTGGTACTTCTTCTCTTCTTACATATTCTGGTCTTGCTGCTGCAATTTGCATGCATAGGTCTTTTGCAACTTCTTTATCACCTTTTGACATGTTTATTAAAACTGCTATTTTTCCATCTCCATGGATGTATTTTTCAAGTAGTCCTTTTGATTCAAATCTTTTGAATCTTCTTATATTTAAGTTTTCTCCTATTGTTGCTATTTTTCCAATTAATGCTTCATTTACTGTTTTTCCTGCTTCAAATATTGCTTCTTGTGATAGTAGTTCTTCTACATCTTTTGGATTTTTTTCTACTACTTGTTTTGCTACATTTTGCACAAATGTTCTGAATTCTTCGTTTTTTGCAACAAAGTCTGTTTCTGAATTTACTTCTACTATTGCTCCTATTTTTCCGTCTTCTGAGATGTAACATTCAACTAGTCCTTCTGCTGCTACTCTTCCTGATTTTTTAGCAGCTTTTGCTATTCCTCTTTCTCTTAATAGCTCTATTGCTTTTTCCATGTCTCCATCTGTTTCTGTTAATACTTTTTTGCAGTCCATCATTCCTGCACCTGTTTTTTCTCTTAGTTCTTTTACTAAACTTGCTGTAACCATTTTTCTTTTCCTCCTTTTATTATAAATGAAAATTTAATTTTTTATTTCATTTATATTATATTTTGTTTAAATTTAAGGGCTAGCATCACGTCCGAATATTTCGAACGAGCGATGCTCGCCCTTCTTTTTAGTTTTCTTCTTGATTTTCTACTATTTCTTCCATGTCTTTTGGTTCTTCTGTTTCAGTTTTTGAATTTATATCTTCCATTTCTTGTTCTGGTTCTGCTTCTGTTTCGAAACTTTCACCTTGTTTTCCTTCGATTACTGCATTTGCCATAACATCTGCAATTAGTTTTACTGCTCTTATAGCATCGTCATTTCCTGGGATTGCATAATCTACTTCTTCTGGATTGCAGTTTGTGTCTACTAACCCTATTACTGGTATTCCCAATTTTTTAGCTTCTAATACTGCTATTCTTTCTTTTTTTGGATCTACTAGGAATATTACTCCTGGAATTTGTTCCATTTCTTTGATTCCACCTAGGTTTCTTTCTAGTTTTTCCATTTCTTTTTTAAGTAGTATTACTTCTTTTTTTGGTAATACATTAAATGTTCCGTCTTCTTGCATTGTTTCTAAGTCTTTTAGTCTTTGTACTCTTGCTCTTATTGTGTCAAAGTTTGTTAGCATTCCTCCAAGCCATCTTTGGTCTACATAGTACATTCCACATTTGATTGCTGCTTCTTTCATACATTCTTGTGCTTGTTTTTTTGTTCCTACAAATAGAACTGTTTTTCCTTCTTCTACTTGTTCTTTTAAGAATGCATATGCTTCGTCTAATTTTTTTGATGTCTTTTGTAAATCGATTATATGGATTCCATTTCTTGCTTGAAATATGTATTCTGCCATTTTTGGATCCCATCTTCTTGTTTGATGTCCAAAGTGAACACCTGCTTCAAGTAATTGTTTCATTGCAACTACTGCCATTTTTTATTCCTCCCTTTTTGTTTTTACTTCCATAAAGTTCTTCGTCTTTCCGGACCTTTTGGCACTCCCTTTAAGACTTGCTTTATGTGTTTATTTTTTAACGTTTTTTATTATATCAGTTTTTTTTAGTATTTGCAAGCTTTTTTTGAAATTTTGCAACAAAAAATCCTTCATAATTTTCGTTTGGCAGAATTCTTATTGCTTTTTTTAAAAGTTCTTGTCCTTCTATTGAAAATGCTGGCATTGCATTTTTTAGGTCAATTTTTTTGTCTTTTATTTTTATATCTATTAGTTTTAAATTTAATTCTTTTATTGCAAATTGTAATACTTCTTCATTTTCTTCTAAATTCAAAGTACATGTAGAATATACTATTTCTCCATTTGGCTTTACTGCCTGATTTGCACTTTTTAATAATTTCTTTTGTAATTTAGAAAGTTCCATTATTTGTTTTTTATTATATCCTCTATAAGTTTTAGCATCATTTGCTAAAAATCTTCCTTCTCCACTGCAAGGAGCATCTAGTAATACTTTGTCAAATTGCTCTTCATAAAGTTTTCCAATAATTTCTCCTCTTTTATTAGATACTTCTGCAATTTTTACTCCTTGCATATTGATATTGTATTCTAGTCTTTTACATCTTATTTTATCTAATTCATTTGCTAAAATATATCCTTTATTTTCCATTAAAGATGCAATTTGCGTAGTTTTACTACCTGGTGCTGCAGTTAAGTCTAATATTTTCTCTCCTGGTTTTGGATTTAAAATAAGTGGAGGTAACATGCTTGGCAAACTTTGCAGGTATATAAATCCTTTTTCATAAATATCTAATTTCTGAATTTGTTTTTCTGTTTGATTTTTAATAATTAGTGCTTCATTAAAAAATGGTACTCTTTCAAATTTTATATTTATTTCTTTAAAATATTTCATTAATTCATTTATAGAATATTTTAAAGTGTTTACTCTTAATGTTACATTTCTTTTTCCATTTAATCCTGCCAATATTTTATCTACCATTACTGGAGTATAATTTTTATATAAATTTTCTATAAAATCTTTTGGCAATTTTCTTTTTACTTCTAATACTGATAACATAATTTACCTACTTTTCTATTTACTATACAAATGAATATTCTGGCTTTACTACTGCATAATATTTTTCATTTTCACTATGTATTTTTTCTTCAATTTCTTTCTTTATAGCTTCTAAATCATATTCTTTTTCTCTTGGCACAACCAAATCAAAAATTAAATTAGTACGTCCTCCTCCATCTGTCATTCTAAAATCATGTATTGAAAATTCTGGATTCATTTCTTTTACTATTTTTTCGGCTAATTCCTTCATCATATTTATTTCTTCATTATCTACAACAATCGGATCCATATGTATTGTAGTTATACAATTAAATTTTGCATAGATATCTTGTTCCATTTGATCTATAATATCATGTGCTTTACAAATATCGCAATTTGCTGGGACTTCAGCGTGGAATGATATTATTTTTCTACCTGGTCCATAATCATGAATCATTAAATCATGAATTCCTTGTATCATATCATATTTTACTGCAAATTCTTCTATTTCTTTTACAAAATCACTATCTGGTTTTTGACCAAGCAATATATCAACTGTTTCTTTCATGGCCTTAAATCCTGTATATAAAATAAATATTGCAACTATAATACTTGCATAACCATCAATTGATACTCCAAAGTTTTTTGCTACAATTGCAGAAATTAATACAACTAAAGTTGATGCAACATCTGATATGCTATCATATGCTGTCCCTTTAATAGCTGCTGAATTTATCTTTTTTGCTATTTTGTTATAAAAAATAAATAGCCAAAATTTTGCTAAAATTGCAACTACTAGTATGATTATTGTAACAGTACTGATTGTTGGCAATTCTGGATTAATTATTTTATCTACTGATGTTTTAAATAATTCTACACCTACTAATATAATTATTATATCTACTATAAATGCTGTTATATATTCCATTCTGCCATGTCCCCATGGATGATCTTTGTCTACATTTTTTTGTGATATTTTAAAACCTATCATGGTTACAACTGCTGAACCTACATCTGTTATGTTATTTAATGCATCTGATATAATTGATATTGACCCTGAAATTACTCCTATAACCATTTTAAATATTGATAATAAAATATTTACAATTATCCCAGCTGCTGTAGTTAATACTCCATATTTACTTCTAACTTTTGGTTCACTTATATCTTGATTATTTTTTATAAAAAGTTTTACTAATAAATCTGTCATTTATATTTTCTTCCTCCATCGTTTTTATATTTTGATTATTTTTTTAAGGTTTATCTAAAAAATCTTTTCTTTTTCCTTCTACAATTTCATCATATATTTTTATTTTAAATTTAAGTCTTTCTATTGTGTTTTTTATATTTTCTTCTTTGTCTAATAGTTTTTTTAGTTGTTGTTCTAGTAATTTTTTTCTCTCTTTTACTGTTTTTTCACCTTGTTTGAATAAATCTACATATTTTATTAATACTTCAATTTGCATTCCTGATTGCCTCATACATTTAATAAATTCTAACCATCTACAAGATTCTTCATTAAATTCTCTTATTCCACTTTTGTTTCTTGGCACTTTTGGTATTAATCCTATTTTTTCATAATATCTTATTGTGTCTTTTGTTAAGTTATATTTATTACTTACTTCTGTTATTGTCATTTATTTTTTTCCTTTCTTTTTTAATATATAATATTATTTTAAATTTTTATGATTTATATATTAACTATTTTTAAATTTATTAATATCAATATTTTTTGTGAATTCTTTTTTGTTTAAATAATTTAAAATTCCAGCATCTGTTTTGAAATTGAATTTTATTTTATAGCTTGTTAACATTTGATATTTTCTTTTAAATTGCTTGTTTATCTTATTTTTCCCATATTTTCCATCACCTATTATTGGATAACCTATATGAGCTAGATGTGCCCTTATTTGATGGGTTTTTCCTGTTTCTATTTCTACATCTAATACTGATGTGTTATTTTCATTTTTTTGCAATACTTTGTATTTAGTAATAATTTTTACATAACCTTTTTTTGGCATGTCACTTATATATACTTGTGATTTTTTGTTGTCTTTAAATAAATATGCTTCTAGTCTTTTTTCTTGCTCTTTTGGCATGCCATATATTAATGCTAAATAATGTTTTTCTATTTCCTTATTTTTAAATTTATCTAGTAAAATATCTAAAGATTGCTTATTTTTTGCATATAAAATTAATCCACTGGTGTTCATATCTAATCTATGGCATGGCATTGGTTTATATTCACTTTCGCTATATAGTTTATGAATAATATTTGTTAAACTTTGCATTCCTTGGATTTCTATGTTTATTGGTTTGTCTATAATAAGTATATTTTCATCTTCATATATTTTTTTAATTTTTTTATTATTTAAACTATCTTCATTTATATATACCAAGATTTGATCATTAGAACTTACAGTAATGTTTTTATTTACTCTTTTTCCATTAATTTTTATATCTTTTTTTCTAAGTAATTTATAAATAGTATTTATATTTATTTTTGGTATTTCATTTAAAAGAAATTTGTCTAATTTTATATTATCATATTTTTCACTTACAATTAATTCCTTCATTTTATCCTCACTTCGTTTATATTATAAATTAATTTTAGGATATTTTCAAGAATAAACTAACTAAAGATTTTAAACTATACATATTTATGCAATTTGCATTTTTTAGATCATAAATTGCAACTAGATATTACCTTTACTTATCTAACTGATTTTAAGCTGTGAATTCTAACTTTAAAGGGACGTTTTTATAATTTACGCATATTATAATGTATAACTTTGATTAGTTTAGTAGATACTAGTATGGAGAGGAGATTTTTGTAATGAAATCAATATGTATTAAAACAAATATATCTGGCTTACTAGATTATTTATTAAACGAATTTAAAACTATTAATATTGATAATATCTGTTTTTCAAGCAATAAATTTAAAAACTATAAAAATGTAATAATACATTATACAGGAAAAGATGATTTTAAATTTATCTCTGAAATTTCTTCTATTTTATCTTGTTTAGTTTTAGAGAAAATGGAAGAAAAAATTTTGAAAAATTTAATTTTTAAAAATTATTTTTATTTTGATAGTATAGAAAGACGTAAAATTCTAGATTTATGCCTAGATATATCTTCTGAAGATTTCTCTGATTATTTTGAACAAAAACTTGAATATTTATGTAATAGCTTTTCTGATTATTTAACTACACATAAAAATCTAGTATTATCAGGTTTTGTTAATTTTAGATTACCTAAATATTTTTCAATTCTTGAAAATATTATTGATGAAGCTGTAAATATGTATATGTTTGAAAAAGAATATTTAGAATTTATTTCTCTACTTAAATTATATATAAATTCTCAAAAACCAAATTGCAATACTGTTCATCTAATATATATTAAAGATAATCCTATTTTACTTGATGAAAATAAAAATATTATAAATATTACAGATGATTTATCAAGAGTAAAATATCTATCAGATATTTCTTTTTCAACAAATGATTTCATTTTAAATACTTTATTAAATTTGCTTCCAAAAGAAATTTATATTCATATTATAGATAATTATGTAGATGAATTTCTTACTACTATTAATTTGATATTTGAAAATAGAGTTAAGATATGTACTGATTGTAATATTTGCAAATTATATAAAAAGGTAAATATTGAAGATCGGTATTAAAGGTCGGTATTTAATATTGGAGACGCTTTTTATTTTACGTCTCCAATATTTATTTTTACTATTTAATTATCTATACTTTCTACAAATTCTACTAAACCTGGATATATTGCTTTTCTTAAATTAGAATCTACTTTTACTTTCCATTTTCCATTTTCTTTTTGCAAAGTTATATTTGCTTCTTGAGTTTTTGAAGGAATATCTTGTGATTTTAATTCTTCAATAAAATATTCTTGAGCTTTTGCTTCATCTAAATTTCCTTGTAAAAACCATTCTTGGAATACTTTTTCCATATAACTTGTTACTATTTCATTAAAGTCTTTATTTGTTACTTCTACAACTGCTGTTGCTACATCTTCTCCTACGGTTATTGATTGTATATTCCATTCTAATGCTTCGTAAAGTAATTTTTGATTTTCTTCTGATTCATTTGACATTATGTTGCTTTCGTTTTCTTCTGATATTTTTCTTAATTGGTCATAATTTGTGTATTCATTTACTTTTCCGAAATTCTCCATCTTTTAAACTTTGAAACATGCCATTTATTGATTTTTCAGGGGTTGGCATTATAAAATAAATTAGTACAATTATAAATATTAATATAATTAATAATAATATTACTCTGCCTAGTATTCCTTTTTGTTTTTTAGAATCTTTTGCTTGAATTTCTTTTTTTACTTTTTCTGCATTTTTATTTGTTTTTGATTTTTCTTTATTTTTTGTATCTTGTTTTACTTGATTTTTTACAAGATCAAATTTTTTTTCTTCTTTTTCATCTGGTTTTTGTTTTTCTGTTTCTATTTTTGTGTTTGCATTTTCTATTTTTGTGTTTTCTTTACTTCCTTCTTTTTCATTTTTTTGGGTAGTTTCTTTATTGTTTTCTTGATTTTTGTTTTCTTGGTTTACTGCATTTGTTTTTTCTGTTATTTTTTTATCTTCTTTCTTTTCTTCTTTTTTTATTTCTTTTTCTTTGTTTAGATTTTCACTCATTTTAATCCCCCCTATTTCTTTATGTTTTGATTATACTATATTCGACATTTTTCTGCAATATTTCTATAAGATTTTCATTAGAAAAACTGCCTATAAACTTCATAGGCAGTTTTTAGAGTTTAATTTAAAAGTTTTTACATAAATTTTTTAAAATTATAAGATACTAAGACCTACTTGTGCCAAATCGCCTCTTACAGATTTTTCACTGCTTAAAGTGACTTGCCAACAAAGTTTTTGTCCTTTCATTTTTTCTGAAAGATATACAAGTCCATTATATCTTGAATTTAAGTTTACATTGTTTACTTGATTCGGATCGCCTAAAAAGATAAACTTTGATCCTTTGGCAGCCCTTGTTACAATATCTTTTATTACACTAGGTGAAATATTTTGCACCTCATCAATAATAAAAATTGTATTAGGTATTGTACGACCTCTTAAAAATCCAATCGGTTGAATTTCGATAAATTTTTCATCAAACAAAAAATTTATTGAATCCTCTATGTCACTGTTTTTTACAGTAGGTTTCTTTGTTTGAAACATTCCTCTTAAATTATCTTTTATTCCTCCTAAATATGGTCCTACTTTATTTTCCTTTTCTCCTGGCAGATAACCAATTTTTTCATCATCAAGTGTTACAATTGGAGCAGCTATTAATAATTGGTTATATACATCATTCGAACCATATCTTGCAAGATTTTCAAGTGCCGTTACAAGTGCACAATATGTTTTTCCTGTGCCTGCTGCACCCTTTACTACAACAAGAGGTGCAATATCCGCTGGTGCAAGTAAACATTCCCACAGCATTGTTTGCTCAACATTTAAGGATTTGTTGTTTCCTGGAATCTTATTACTATACTTTAATGGAACTATTTTTCCATTAGTATATCTTCCTAATCCCCAGCTTGACTCTGCTTTCATTTTTACAAATAGATTTTCATACCAAGTAAAATCATTATAATTATATATTTCTGTCACATCAATTGACTTATTCTTATATAGTTTATCTATTGTATCGTTTGATGTGATTACATCAATATATCCCTTATATTGATCTTTGGGCTTTGGAAATATCTCATCTTTAAATGGCTCTGAGTTTATTCCAAGTTCTTTTGCTTTCAGCCTTATAACTGGATTTTGAGAAATTAAAATAATCTTTTCTCCTTCTCTTTGTAAATCCAAACATACTTGGTAAACTCTTTTATCTAATTGTGAGATATTTTGGCAATTATCTACTTTAGAGTCTAATTTAGCATTATCAACAGCTCTCAAATAACTTCCATTTTTTTGCTGATATCCTTTTTTGGAAAGTAGTTCCTCCATGGGTATATTACCAATATATTCCATAAATCTTGTTGCCATTCTTTGCTTTTCCGGAAGTCCTTTATACCTGTATAGATTTTCCAAGATTGCCATTGGAATAACAATTGTATTGTCATTACCAAATCTCATGCTTGAATCTTCTGATGCAAGTGTTGCTTCTGTCCGGAGTACAAATGTTTTTCTCATATTAAACTCTCCTTTTTTTCTAGAATAATAATTCTAGTATTTTGACTATTATTTATAAGTTACTACTATAGTATATCACTATGAGTAGCAAATTTCAAGTAAAATTTGCTTTTTATTCAATATTATGTTTACTGTTGCTACATTCACAGCCATAATTTTTAAATGTAGAGTAGCCTTAGAGGGCTATCTGTTTTAAGCCGTGAATTGTAACTTACTGCTAATTTTTATAACTTTTATTAAATAGATAATTATAGCATAGTAAAATATTAATTTTTACTATGCCATTTTATCTTCTGCTGAGCTATAACATTAAAAGTTTATCTATTTTAATACAACAACTTTATTATCCTCAACCCCAATTTTTGTCTTCTTATTTTTCTTCAAATTACCATCCAAAATTTCTTCTGCTAAGCTATCTTCTACTAAGTTTTGGATTGTTCTTCTAAGTGGTCTTGCACCAAAGTTTTTGTCTATTCCTTTTTCTGTTATTAATTTTTTAACATCATCTGTAAACTCTACTTCTATTTTTTGTTCTTTTAGCCTATTTATAACTTCTTTTAGCATAAGATCTACAATTTTTCCGATATCATCTTCACTTAATTTATGGAACACTATTATTTCGTCAATACGATTTATAAATTCTGGTCTTAATTCTTTTTTTACAACATCCATAACTTCTTTTTTGGTTTCTTGATATTGTTTTTCTGTATCTTTTTCTTCTTCTTTATTTGAGAAACCTAATGCTTTTTTGTCTGTAATTATTCTTGCACCTAAGTTTGATGTCATAATTATTACAGTATTTTTAAAGTTTACAGTTCTTCCTTGGCTATCTGTTAGCCTTCCATCTTCTAATATTTGTAGTAGCATATTCATTACATCTGGGTGGGCTTTTTCTATTTCGTCAAATAATATTACAGAATATGGTTTTCTTCTTATTTTTTCTGTTAGTTGACCACCTTCGTCAAAACCTACATATCCTGGAGGTGAACCTATTAATTTAGATACTGAATGTGGTTCCATATATTCTGACATGTCTATACGTACCATTGCATTTTCGTCTCCAAATAAGCTTTCAGCAAGTGCTTTTGAAAGTTCTGTTTTTCCAACTCCTGTTGGCCCTAAAAATAGGAATGAACCTATTGGTCTTCTTGGATCTTTTAAGCCTACTCTACCTCTTCTTATTGCTTTTGCAACAGCTTCTACTGCCTCTTTTTGCCCTACTACTCTTTTTTGAAGAATTTTTTCTAGATTTCTTAGTTTTTCTGTTTCATTTTGTGTTATTTTTTTAGCAGGTATACCTGTTTGGCTACTTATTACTTCTGCTATGTTTTCTTCTGTAATATTTGTTACAGATTTAGTATTTTTGTTTTTCCATTTTTGCTCTTCTTTTTCGTATTTTTCTTTTAGTGCTTTTTCTTCATCTCTTAATGCTGCCGCTTCTTCAAATTTTTGTTTTCTTACTGCTTCTTCTTTATCTTTTTGTTTTGCTTCTATTTTTTCTTGTAATACTTTTAAATTTTCTGGTTCTGTATATGCTTTTAGTCTTGCACGTGATGCTGCTTCATCTATTAAATCTATTGCTTTATCTGGTAAAAATCTATCATTTATATATCTTACAGATAATTTTACAGCAGCTTCTATTGCTTCATCTGTAATTTTTACATTGTGATGTGCTTCGTATTTATCTCTTATTCCTTTTAAAATTTTAATTGTATCACTTTCAGATGGTTCATTTACTGTTACTGGGCTAAATCTTCTCTCTAAAGCAGAATCTTTTTCAATATATTTACGATATTCATTTAATGTAGTTGCTCCAACAAGTTGTATTTCTCCTCTTGCTAAAAGTGGTTTTAAAATATTTGCTGCATCTATTGCTCCTTCTGCTGCTCCTGCTCCTACTATTGTATGAATTTCATCTATAAATAGTATTATATCTCCTGCTTTTTTTACTTCATTTAATGCTTTTTTGATTCTTTCTTCAAAATCTCCTCTATATTTTGCTCCTGCAACCATTCCTGATATATCTAAAGTAACTACTCTTTTATTTTTTAAAATTTCTGGCACATCTCCTGAAACTATTTTTTGTGCTAAACCTTCTACTACTGCTGTTTTTCCAACACCTGGTTCTCCTATTAAACAAGGGTTATTTTTTGTTCTTCTTGAAAGTATTTGTATTACTCTTTGTATTTCTTCTTTACGTCCAATTATTGGGTCTAATTTTCCGGCTTTGAGCTTTTTTGGTTAAATCTTCTCCGAATTGATTTAATGTTGGAGTTTGGTTATAACTTCCGCTTAGCTCTTTATTAGTTCCTCCATTTGAATTTTCTTGCTTTGCATATTCCTCACCTTCATTTATTACTTTTATTATTTCGTTATATAGTCTTGGAATATTTACATTTAAGTTTAGTAAAATTCTAGATGCTATACTATCTCCTTCTCTTAATATTCCAATTAAAAGGTGTTCTGTTCCTATATAGTTATATCCTAGTTTTCTTGATTCTATAAATGCTACTTCTATAACTCTTTTTGTTCTTGGAGTAAAATCAATTATTTCGTCTACTGGCTCTTCTTTGCCAACAAATTCTTCAATTTTTTCTAGTACCTTTTCTGATGTTATTTCTTGGTTTTGTAGTACTTTGCTTGCAACTCCATTTTCTTCTTCGATTAGACCATATAGTAGATGTTCTGTTCCTATGTAGCTATGGCCTAATTCCATTGCAATACTGCTTGCTATTTCTAAAGCTTTGTTACAGCTATTTGTGAATTTATATGTCATAGTTTATCTCTCCTTTTTTATAAATTTAGATTTTGGGTAGGTATCTATAAACCTTTTATTTTTCTTTTATAATTTCTTTTATAATCTCTGCTCTTTTTATGTCTCTTTCTGCTTTATTAATTTGCATTCCTAGCTTTTTTTGCATATTTGCAGGTTTAGTATATAAATATAACTTTCTTATTTTTGCATCTGTTAATTCTTGCAATATTCCAAGGTCTGTTCCAAGTTTTATGTTTGATAGTAATTTATTTGTTTCTTCTTGTGATATTTTTTTGCAGTTTGTAAGTATTCCATAACTTCTATAAATTTTATCTTCTAAGTCTATATTTGCTTTTGCAAGTATCTTTCTTGCTTTTCTTTCTTGCTCTATTAATTTTTGTGTAATTACTTTTATATTTTCTACAATTTCTTTTTCAGTAATTCCTAAAGTCCTTTTATTAGATATTTGCAATATATCACCTTCTATTTTATTTTCCTTTCCAAATGCTCCTTTTACATTTAATTCAAAATTACTTATTGTATAAAGTATTTTATTGATATTTTCTGCTTCAAGTAAGCTTGGAACATGTAGCATTACAGATGCTTTAAGTCCTGTTCCACAATTATTAGGATATGTTGTTAAATATCCATATTTTTTATTTGTTGCATAACCTAGTATATTTTCTAGTTTTTGATCTATTTCTATTGCTAAATTGAGTGTGTTTTCCAAATCTAAACCACTACTGAATACCTGCAATCTTATATGGTCTTCTTCATTTATCATTATACATATATTTTCTTCATCATTTATTAATATACTTCCTATTTCATTTTTATTTAATACAAATTCAGGACTTATTATATTTTTTTCTACTAAGCTCAGTTTTGTTATATCATCCATATCTTTTAGTTTGAAAAATTTAAGTCCATATCCTATTGCATAAAGATTATATGTTATTTTTTTCTCTAATTTTTGTATTTCATCTTCTGTTTTTAAATTAAATTTGAAGCCCGCAAGATTCCTTGCAAGCCTAACTCTTGTACTTATTGCTACATCTGAATCTGTTCCACCTTGCATATACCAACTCATAACTTTCCTCCATTTTTACTTTTCTAATTTTTTTATTTTTCTAATTTTTTTATTTCATCTCTAATTTTTGCAGCATCTTCATATCTTTCTTCTTTTACTGCTTGTTTTAAGTCTTCTTGTAATTTTTTAAGTTCTGTTATTTTTGTATCTTTTGCATTTTCCTTGGTTTTAGTTTCTTCTTTATTTTGCTCTTCTTTATATTTTATTTCATTATCTGAAATTTTACCAATTCTTCCTACATGTCTATTTGCACCTTGTATTCTTTTTAATATTGGATCTAATTTAAAGTCAAATGTATCATAACAGTTTGGGCATCCAAGCATTCCTGATTTTATTATATCATCAAATGTAGAATTACAAGATTTACATCTAATTTGAGCCATTTTATCTAGCATTGGCATCATTCCATCATTTGCAAAATCTTCTAGAAAACTTCCGAAGAAACTTGGTATATCCATTGAAAATACGTCCATATCCATACTGTTTGTTATTCCAAGTTTTCTGCTACATTCTTCACACAAGTTTATTTCTTTTGTAACTCCATTTATACTTTCAGTGTATCTTACATTTGCTTGTCTTTTTCCACAATTTTCACATAACGTTTTTATCCTCTCCTTTTTATTTATTTTTTTAGTTTTTGTTATTCTAAATTTATTAACATATTTTTAAAAATTCTAGCTCTTACTTCATCTTTTATTTTTGTGTCTAGTTTTAATACATTATCACTTGTTGCTACTTTCAATAGTTTTGCTTCTTTTTTTGAAATTATGTTATATGTTAAAAAATCGCTTATTAGAATATCTACATCATTTGCTGTTAATTCTTTTCCTATATTTTTTATAATATGCATCATATAATCTGATTTGCTTGTATTTACTTTTTTTATTTTTATATTTCCTCCTCCACCTCTTTTACTTTCTACATAATACCCTTGTGAAGGTTTAAATCTTGTTGATATTACATAATTTATTTGTGAAGGTACACAATGAAATTGCTGTGCAAGTTCATTTCGTTGTATTTCTACATAATCTTGATCTTTTTCATCAAAAAGTTCTTTTATAAATTCTTCTATTAGGTCTGACATTCTCATTTAATACACCCCTTTTTATGTATTTGTTTTTTGACTTTGACTTTCTTTGACCTATTTCTATTATAAATGAATACCAATAATAATCAACTATCATTTTCGTCAATTTTCTTAGTATTTTCTTTATTTTACACTATTTATTATCTATTTTTCTCTTTTTTTCATACTATTTTGACTTTTTTTGACCTTTAGTCATATTATTTAATTCTTCTGCCCTTTCTTTTTGCTTTGGTAATGGGATCCAAGCAAAATATGATGAAATGAATTCTCCATATTGAGTTGCATCTTCCCCTACTTCTACGTCAAAATCAGGCAATTCTTTACTTTTTTCCTCTTTTTTATTTTTTTCTTCTTTTCTATTTTTTTGGATTTCTTTTGAATTCTTTTTATAATGGTCATCCATATTGTCTTTTTTATTCATTTTGAAAATCAGCCCTTTCCTTTTAGTATTCTTTTTTAGTGTTTTTTTCTTGCTCTCTTTTTCTATGTATTGATATTATGACACAGTTTCTTTGTTTTTATACATTAATTTTTCATACATTATTACAAACCAAAACTTCAACATGATATGTGGAAAAGTAAATAATAGTAATATATATTTTTCAATTATTATTTCTTATTCTTTTGCATATATATTAAGCAGGTGATAAAAATGTTTTCAAAATGCCACTTTTTAGTAATAAAAATCAAAAAAAATATATTTGCTATATTATTTTTACTCTTTTCAATTTCTCTACTAATATTTGCAAATAATAATCTACTCGCAGTAAAAAGTGGACTAACACTATGGGCAACATCTGTTGTTCCAACACTATTTCCATTTTTCGTTGCAACTGAACTATTAATGCATACAAACATCATCTATTATTTTGGAAAACTATTAAATAAGTTTATGAAACCACTTTTTAATATTCGTGGTGAAGGTGCATTTTGTTTTATAATGGGACTAATTAGTGGTTATCCAATTGGAGCAAAAATTGCTTCACATTTTAGGAAAGAAAATATTTGCACAAAAGCTGAATGTGAAAGATTATTAAGTTTTACCAATAATTCTGGTCCTCTATTTATTATTGGTACTGTTGGAATTAGTATGTTTGGCAATACAAGTATTGGACTTTTACTTTTTTGTACTCACATTTTAGCAAGTTTTATTGTAGGATTTATTTTTAGATTTTGGAAATATGATTTTAGAAATTCAAATTCCATTTTAAGTAGATTTTTTAAAAAGAATAAAAATTTGAATAGAAATATTGATGATACAAGTTTTAATAAATATAAAGATAATAATTTTGTTAAAATTTCGAACCTAGGCAGTATAATTGCTGAAAGTATTACAAATAGTACTTCTACAATTTTAATGATTGGTGGTTTTATAATTATTTTTTCTAGCATTATTTCTATTTTTAAAGCTAGTGGTTTATTAAATATAATTACAGTAATATTTTCCCCGATTTTTAATTTTTTTGAAATAAATACTGAGCTTATTTCTCCTATTTTTACTGGTTTATTAGAAGTTACAAATGGACTTAGTCTTATTGCTTCTGTTAAGATTAAGGCAATTTCTATAAATATTATTTTGGCATCTTTTGTTCTTGGGTTTGGAGGAATTTCTGTATTACTACAAGTTTGGAGCGTTATTTCAAAAACTGACCTTTCTATAAAACCTTATTTTTATGGGAAATTGCTTCAAGGTTTTATTGCAAGTATTTTGACTTGTATATTTATTAATGTTTTTCCGTTTTTGAATTTGGATTTATAAGAAATTTGTTAAACCTTGTGATAAATAGAATATTCTAAATTTATTTTCATATATTTTATTAGAATGGAGTGATAGTTTGAAAGAAATACTTTCATATCTATGTGTGCCTTTAAAGTAAATCAAGAAAGGAATGAAATTTAATATGGATAATTTTTCACCTTATATGGATTTTGGAATGGGTATGCCTCAGCAAAATAATGATATGGCAGATATGTATAAAGATCCTATGTTTAACCCTATTATGCAATATGAACAAGCTTACAGTTATTATAAATATTTATGTATGCAAATGGATTATAAAATAAAGTGTAAAGAATATGAACGTATGTGTAATAGTTCTAATTCTTCCCATTCTAATTCTCAAAATTCTAATGATCGAATAAATAATAATAGAAGAGTTGAATAAAATGTGTATAACTCTTTCTATACTTAATTTATGGGATAGAAAGAGTTATATAATATACATTATAAAATATTTAATATTATAAATTTAACTTAAGATATTTGATTTTCTATATTTAATAATCTATTATATTTCGCTACTCTATCTGTTCTACAAGGTGCTCCTGTTTTTATTTGGCCTGCATTAACAGCAACTGCTAAGTCTGCTATTGTTGTATCTTCTGTTTCGCCTGAACGGTGTGAAATTATTGTTTTATAGTTATAGCTTTTTGCTTCTTGTATTGTGTCTAATGTTTCTGTTAATGTTCCCATTTGGTTTGGTTTTATTAATATGCTGTTTGCTACTTTTTCTTTTATTCCTTTTTGTAGTCTTTTTGTATTTGTTACAAATAAGTCGTCTCCTACTAATTGAATTTTACTTCCTAATTTATCAGTTAAAATTTTCCAAGATTCCCAGTCTTCTTCTGCTAGACCGTCTTCTACAGAGATTATTGGATATTTTTCACATAGTTTTTCTATATATTCTATCATTTCTTCTGATGTTTTAAATTTGTCTGTTTTCCAGAAATAATATCCTGTTTTTCCTATTTTTTGTGCTTCTTCATACATTTCTGTACTTGCTATGTCTAGTGCAATACATATATCTTTTTTAGGTTCATATCCTGCTTCTTTTATTGCTTCTATTATTGCATCTAGTGCTTCTTCTTCGCTTTTTAGATTTGGTGCAAATCCTCCTTCATCTCCGACTGCTACTGAGTAGCCTTTTTCTTTTAGTACTTTTTTTAGTGTGTGGTATACTTCTACTCCTCTTTTTAGTCTTTCTGCAAATGTTATACTTCCTACTGGCATTATCATAAATTCTTGTATGTTTATGTTGTTATCTGAGTGCTTTCCTCCATTTAGGATATTCATCATAGGTATTGGTAGTATTTTTGCATTTATTCCTCCTATGTAATTATATAATTCTAGTCCTAAGGAGTTTGCTGCAGCTTTTGCAACTGCTAGAGAAACACCTAATGTTGCATTTGCACCAAGATTAGATTTATTTAGTGTATCATCTAACAAAATTAATTCTTCGTCTAGTTTTCTTTGATTATATGCATTCATTCCTTCTATTTTTTTTGCTATTTTTTTGTTCACATTTTCTACTGCTTTTGTAACTCCTTTTCCCATATATCTCGTTTTGTCATTATCTCTTAGTTCAACTGCTTCAAAGCTTCCTGTTGATGCTCCAGATGGCACCATTGCAATTCCTGAAAATCCTCCCTCTAGGACTACTTCTACTTGAATAGTTGGGTTTCCTCTTGAATCAAGTATTTCTAATGCCTCTACTTTTTCAATTGCTAAAAATTCTTTCATTTTTTGTTTCCTCCTTGTATAAATTTTTTAAAAGTAGTTTGTTTATTGGCATTTTTATTTTTGGATTTTTTATTATTTTTTAATGGTTTTTATTGTTGCTTTTTTTAGTTTTTTGCTTTGTTTTTTTCTTATACTTTTTTATATTAACTTTTAGACTATTTTTCAAGCTTTTTTTATAAAAATAGTATTTTATTTTATAAAATTACAACTTGTGGGCGGTTTATTTTATGCCGTGAATTGTAACTATATATTTTTAAGAAGCTTTTTTGTTTCGTAGTTCTGTTGCATATTTTAATGTTACTTCATTTATTTCTCCAGATGAAATCCTTGCTATTTCTTTTACTGTTTCTTCTTCTGTCAGTAGTTTTATATTTGTGTTTGTTCTTTCTCCTAATACTTTTTTGCTTAGAAAATAGTTGTAGTCTGCCATTGCTGCTATATTTGGCAAATGTGATATACATATTACTTGATGTGATTTTGATATTATACTTAGTTTTTGTGCCACACTGTTTGCTGCTTTTCCACTTATTCCTGTGTCTATTTCGTCAAATATTAATACTGGCATTTTGTCTGAGTCTGCTAGGACCTTTTTTATTGCAAGCATTATTCTTGACATTTCTCCTCCTGAGGCTATTTTTGAAAGTTCTTTTTCGTCTTCTCCTACATTTGTTGTTATATATATTTTTACATTGTCTTTTCCTGATTTAAAATATTCTTTTTGGTTATATTCTACTTTTATATTTACTTTTGCATTTTTCATTTCTAGTTCTTTTAATTCTTTGTTTATGCTTAATGCTATGTTTTGTGATGCTTTTTCTCTTATGCCATGTATTTTTTCTGCTAAGCTATTCATTTTTTCTTCTATTATTTTCTTTTCTTTTTGTAAGTTATTATTGTGCTGCTCTAAGTTTTCTATGTATTTTATTTCTTCTTCTAATTTTCTTAAGTATTCTAAGATTTCTTTAATACTGTTTCCGTATTTTCTTTTTAGAGAATGTATTAGGTCTAGTCTTTGTTCTATTGCATTTCTTTCTTCTTCATCAAAATAGATTTCTTCGTTTTCGCTTGATATGTCTCTTGATATTTCTTGCAGGTCATAATATATGTTTTTTAGGTTTGTTGATATTTTTTCATATTTTTTGTCTATAGTTTCTAGTTTTTCTATTGCTCTTATTGCTATGCTTAAACTATCTATTGTGTTTTCTCCTAGTGCATATTCTGCTTCTTTTAGATTTTGAACTATTTTTTCTGAGTTTAGTATTATTTTTCTTTTTTCTTCTAGTTTTTCTTCTTCTGTTTCTTTTAGGGCTGCTTCTTTTATTTCGTTTAATTGGTATTTTAATAAATCTAGCTTTCTTTCTCTTTCTTTTTCATCACCATAGTTGTTTTTTAATTCTTCTTTGATTTGGGTGTATTTGATGTAATTTTCTTTGTAGTTTTCTTTTATTGGTATGAGTTCTTGTCCTATGAAACCGTCTAGGTATTTTAGGTGATAATTTGCATCTAGTAGTGTTTGGTTTTCGTTTTGGCCATGTATTTCTATTATTTTTTTCATGAATTCTTTTAGTTCATTTACTGTTACCATTCTTCCATTGATTTTGCATAGGTTTTTTCCGTTTATATTTATTTCTCTTGATACTATTATGTTTCCTTCTATTGATTTTTCATTTTCTGGTTCATAAAAACATGCTTCTATGTATGATGCTGTTTCTCCTTTTCTTATCATTTCTTTTGAAAATCTTTCTCCTGATAAAATTGCAAGTGAATCTATTATTAATGTTTTTCCGGCTCCTGTTTCTCCTGTTAGGACATTTAATCCTTTGTTTAGGTTTAGGCTTATATCTTCTATTATTCCTATGTTTTGGATGTGTAGTGTTGTTATCATGAGTTTTCCTCCTTACGATTTTTTGTTCTTCAAATATTTGTTTGTATTTTATCTTATTTATTTTTGTTTGTCAATGGTTTTTTTTATTTTTATATATTATATTTTAAGAAGGGGTACTATTCAAAGTTATATAAATTGTGGAAAAAATGCCAAAGAGACGGAGCAAAATTGTCAAAAGAGGCGGAGCAAAAATTGCCAAAGGGGACGGAGCAAAATGGCAACTTTTCTTAAAAGTTGCCATTTTGCTCCGTCCCCTTTGGCAATTTTTGCTCCGTCCCCTTTGGCAATTTTTGCTCCGCCTCTTTTGGCACTTTTTGCTCCGTCCCCTTTGGCAATTTTTGCTCCGCCTCTTTTGGCAATTTTGCTCCGTCTCCTTTGGCACTTTTGCTCCGCCCATTTGGCAGTTTTTAACTATAACCATATTACTGCAAAATTAAAGTAATTCTAGTACTATAATCATTATTTGTACTTGTTGGAGCTTCGCTAAAACGATAACTAATTGATTTATTTGCATCTTTGCTACCTCCGACGTATAATTCTACTATTAGAATTATATGCCTCTAAAGTAGCTTCAAAATTACATCCCCAAAGATCATATATGTTATTTAATATATCTTTATTTTCACTTTCTCCTATATTTGCTTTTCCTGTTACATCTGTTAGATTTCGTTTTGTTTCTGCTTTTGGAAATACTGTAGATTCTACATCAATTCCATTATTTTGCATCCAATTAATCATTGCATCATATTGACTTCCCCATACCATACTTGATTTTACTTTTGGATATATTTTATTATTTACTAAGTATTCTTTTGCCTTATTGTATAATCCATACCAATTATTTATTTTTAATTTTGATGCTACAGCTGTAGTTATATTATTTTCCTCTATACTTGCATTTTTACTTACTGGATTACTATTTTCTCCTAATCCCATTTCATATCTACTTATATAAAATCCTCCATATTTTGCAACTGATAATGCCATTTCTTTAAATTCATTTTCTATTTGTTCTTTAGTTAATATATTTTTATAGTTTGCATCATAATTAATTCCTTCTAATCCTAGTACTACATCAGGTTCTCTTAGACCACTGTTTTGTATAAAAGTTTGATTTTTTATTAAACTATCAAAATTTTCTTCTGTATCTGTTGCATATAATTTCCCACATATTTCACTTGAATTTCCATGAGTTTTACATATTAGTTTTGTATCATTTTCTATTAATTTTATATCACATTCTGCATTTTCTGTATCTTTATAATGTTCCTTACACATTAGCATATTATTTATATCTCGCACTGGTACCCAAACAAATTCACTTTCATCTGGACCTATTATTACTAATCCTGTATTTATAGTTGTTAAGTCTCTATTTTCTTGGTCACTTTTATCTGATACTTTAAATCCTTCTGGTATGCATGCTTTATCACCATTTTTATCTATATAATTATCTTTAATAGTTAATATTGATATATCCCCTGGTTCTAATATGTATGATGCTAAAACTTGCTTTATAGAAGTGCTATCTATTATTGCTGATACTGATATTTTATATTTTCCTTCATATGTTGTTAATACTTTATTTTTTAATTCTGTTTCCTCTGGACTTAATGTTCCATATTTTTCTAAAATTTTGGTTAATTCATCATCTGTTAAAGTTTCCCCTAATTTATCTACCATTCCTGATGCTACATCTAACCTTGCTTGCTCAATTACATTAGATATTGCAGTTTGTGTCTTTGCTTTTATTGAGTTGTCTACTATTTCATGCAACATTGCAAGTATAGCAATTGAGGCTCCTGCAAGTATTAATAATATAACAACTGTAATTACTAGTGCTAACAATGTAATTCCTTTGTTTTGTACCTTTTTTTTCTTTTCTTTTCTCATCTTTTTTCCTTCCTTCTTTTGTTTTTTATTTGTAATACTATATTTATCATAGTATATTTATAATTACATTCATAATTTATATTTTATATTTTATATTTTTATTCTACTATAAGGCAATTTTCTTTGCAATACTTTTTTTATTTTTTCTATCGATATGATAATATACTTATAGTTCAATGCTCTTATTTTGATATATAAAAAAGACTAAACAAAGGTAAAATGTAGAAAGCTATATGAAAGTAATATATATAAGTTATGTAAAGGTAATAAATTTTTCAAAAACAAATTATTCATAATTTAAATACTACTATTTAGCCAGATATAATTTTAAAGAAACACCCTATAAATAGAGTGCTTCTTTAAATTTTTTTATTTTACACAAGCATTAAGCATCCACAACTTCTTAGAATAGTCTTTTATATACTCATCTATTAAACTTGATGTTGAATAATTATTTTTTTCATCAGCCATCTTTTTTATTTTCATAGCTTCTTGTAATAATATTGTATAATCTTCTATTAAATTTTCAAATACTACATCACTTTTTACTTTTTCGTTTTTTGCTTCTGCTATTGTTGTGTTTGCTATATAATCTTCAATTGTTCCTAGAGGAGTAGCACCAAGTGTTAATATATGTTCTGCAATTTCATCTATTTGATCATTTATTTCATCATAATATTCTTCTAATTTTACGTGTATTTCAAAAAAGTTTTCTCCTGTTATATTCCAATGATAATTTTGCAATTTTCTATAAAAAACTGCTAAGTCTGATAAAAATACATTCATATTTTTTATTATTTCTTCCATAGTTTTTTCTTCCTTTCTTTGTTTATTATTTTAATTTTAACCATTTTAAATAAAATTTATTCAAACAAAGAAAGAAAATTTTATTTGGTTTTAGAAATTTAAGGTTATTTTCTTTTTTTATATTTTTACATTTTAAATATTTCCATATTTTAAATATTTCCACATTCAAGAAAGTAAAAAAATCTATTTTTCTTTTGCTCATTTTTTGAGCTATCTATAAATTCAATATTTTGATTTTTCTCAGTACTTTGCATATTATTATTTTTAAGTACTTCTTTTAAATGGGTGGCCACTCCTTTTGCTCCATTAAAAAATTGCACTTTTCCAATTATTTTTTCTATTTTATCTTGTATTAATGGATAATGAGTACAGCCTAAAACTACATTTTTTACTTTTCCTTTATATTCACCTATTTCTTCAGTTAAAAGCCTAATTATTTCCTTTTCATTTCCTTCTTCTATTTTATCTGCAAGCCCTACACATTCTTTTATATATGTTTTATGATTATTATATTTTTGTAGTAATAAGTTAAATCTTTCACTTTCTATTGTGCCTTTTGTTGCCATTATTAAAGTTTCTTCATTATATGAATTATCATATACCATTTTGTATGCTGGTTCTATTGCAATTATTGGAACTTTTGCATATTTTTTTCTTAAAAATTCTACAGCATTTGCACTTGCTGTGTTACATGCTATTACTATTGCTTTACAATTTCTCTCTAAAAAATATTCTACTATTTTAGAGCATATGTTTTGTATTTGCTTTCCAGATTTATCTCCATAGGGAATATTTTTTGAATCACTGTAATAAATATATTTTTCGTGTGGCAATTCTTTTAATATTTCTTTTAGGACTGTAACTCCTCCAATTCCTGAATCAAATATTCCTATAGGCCTATTTACTTGTTTTTGCTTGTCCATTTTGTACTTTTTTTCCTCCTAATTTTTCTTGTGAAATTTTTTCTAATTTTATTCGTTTAAATTTTTTTCATTTTAATCTTATTTATCTATAATTTTTTTATTTTAATTTAATTTATTTATAATTTTTTTATCTTAATTTTATTTATTTATAATTCTTTCATTTAATTCTATTTTAAAAATGTTTCTACAATTCCTTTTCCATTTTCAGATATAATTTTTAATATTCCTCCATTAACAATTGCAAGTTGAGGAGCTATATGTCCTATATCTGCATCACATATTATTGGTATATTTGTATCTTTTAGTGCTTGATATACCGCTTCATTAAATGTTATATCATAATCATTTCTAATAAATAATGGTCTTCCAAAAATTATTCCTTTACAATTTTTAAAGTATCCTGCATTTTTCATTTGCCATAGAATTCTACATACTTCTGGAGTTGACATTTCAAAACATTCTAAAAACCATATTATTCCATCATTTTTATATTTTTCTACATAACTTGATATATTATCATACTTTGTACCAAAAAATATTTTTAATGAATCTAAACAGCCTCCTATTGTTCTTCCTTGCATTTCGATTCTTTTTTCTTTAGTAATATTATTCCAGTATACTTTTTCTGTTAATTTTGGCTCCTGATTTTTAAAAATTTCACTTGCTTTTTCACATTTTTCAAATGATTTTTGTATTACTTTTTTTCCTGATTCTATTTTTAATGCATCTATTAAATTTCTTCCTAATGGATTTTCAGCATAGTCTTTAATTGTTTGACAATACATATTGGGAATTTCTAGAATTGTTGTAAATAAAAATTCTATTGTTGTTATATCTGAGTAACCTTGAATCCATTTTGGTTTGATTTTTTTTAGGGTTTCAAAATCTAAATAGTCTAGTATTTCAAATAAAAAGTCTCCACCTGATGCAAATATTATTAGTTTTACATCATCATTTTCTAGTAATTCCATAAATTCTTTTGCTCTTGTTTTGGCATCTGCACTTCTTCCTTTAGTTTCTGTTCTTACATTTTTTGTTTCTATTACTTTGTATCCCATTTTTTCTAAATTATTTATTGCCTTTTCTAGTCTTTCTATTTTTTCTGGTTCTACTATTCCTCCAGATGGAGCACATATTCCTATTGTATCTCCTAATTTTAATTTTTCTGGGTAATTCATATGATCCCTCTTTTCTTTTTTATTTTCATATTATAAAATAGCCATAAATCAATTGTTTTATGACTTATAGCTTATGGTATACTTTTTGGATTACATCATACATAAATTACTTTATATATTTGCACAATATAGTTTTGGCTGAGCATTATTCCCCATATTTAAACACATTGTGTTCGTATAAAGTATCTTTGGCTGGGGTAGTAGGGTTCGAACCTACGCATCGTCGGGTCAGAGCCGACTGCCTTACCGCTTGGCCATACCCCAATATGTTTATATATTAACACAATTTTTTTTAAAAGTCTATCTTTTTTGTTTGATTTTTTTCTTTCCATATTGCTTTTGCTATTACTATTTCAGATTTTAATTTAATATGTAGCAAATTTATAAAAAAATATTATATATAATTTTAAAATAACTTTACAAATAGCCTCAGACTTTTACATCTTCAGCTATTTTTATTTCTAAATTATAAAATTACCAAGTTTTCCTGCTTCTGTTATAACAATTTCCACATCTATACTATTTTGTGCATAATCTGTTAGTTGCAATTTGAAAGCTATATTACTTGTAAAAATTTTTCTAAACTCTGTGCTTGATCTATATTCTTCCCAACCTTCTATTTTTCTTATTGGTTCAAGAGTATTTAGGACTACTTCTACTTTATTTTCTCCTATTATATGTTTATTATAAATTACCATTGGAGCCATATTATCCACTGTTATTTGTGTATCTATTACTTTTTTTTCACTTTTCATGTCCTTTGTATCTCTAATTGCTCCTTCTGCTATAATTAAAGATAATTTTCCATTTCCTTGTATATTTGCAATCCAAATATCATAATATATTTCATCATTATTTCTTCCAGTTTCAAATACTTTTATTATAGGGTCTTGTTTTGTTTGATCAACTCTTACTTCTATTTCACGAGGATCAAGTGAATCTAATGCTATATCTATATTTTTTTCTACTACTTTTATTTTTATTATTATTTGATGTGTTTTATTTGCGTACTTTTCATAGCCTATATTACTATTTTCTATATCTATTACTTCTATTACAGGTTTGCTCAAATCTATATTCACATTTGCAACAGCAAAGCTATATTCAAATATGTATTTTGCATTTGTTATTACATTTATACATATTAGAATAATAAATATTATACTAGAAATAAAAAGTTTGTTTTTCATATTTCTTTTTTTCATTTACCACTCTCCTTTTTAATTGCAAATTTAAATTAAACTTTTTCT
Source organism: uncultured Clostridia bacterium (assembly GCA_944391785.1). Lineage (GTDB taxonomy): Bacteria > Bacillota > Clostridia > TANB77 > CAG-508 > CAG-269. The sequence goes on along the minus strand of CALXUX010000092.1, from coordinate 4,371 downwards.
TCTCCTGTTACATTAATATTAAAGTTATAATTTGCTATATTTTTTGCATCTTTAGTATCTTGAATATTTCCATCTTGATTATTTTCATAGTCCCAAGACCAATTAATTCTTATTACTTTTGTTGTATTTTCTAAAATTATTCCTGATAAATTATTTGATAATTCTTCTAATGAATTTGCTTTTATATTTCCTTCTTGATAAGTAAATTGTAAATTTTTTGGTTTTTCATTTAGACTATTAAAATTTATTTTGTAATTCATTGTTTTATTAGAGTCAATGATAATTTCAAATTCTCCATTTACTCCAGGTGCTATTTTTTCATATGTTAATGTATCTTGTTTTATAGTATCTGCTAGGTTTACATTTTTTAATTTTAAGTTTTTATATGTTATATTAAATTTATATTTTACTATTTCTTCATTTTTATTGCTTATTTGAAGATTATTTTTGTTTTCCAATGAGTTTTCTGCTTGATTTTGAGCTATTTTTAAAAATTTTAAGAATAAAATTTCATCTTGACTTGATGTTTTTTTACTATTTATTAGAATTGAAAATATAATAAATAATAACATTATAATAATAATAATATATATCAATTTACTATATTTCTTAATTTTTTTGTCTGCTTTTATATTCAATATCTCCTCCCTGCGAAAATCTAAATTTTCTTGCTTTGCTCTGAGTGTACTTTTATTTGTATATTATCTATTATTTCAGTTATAGAATTTATTTTGCTTTCATCATATGTAATTTTTAGAGTATATTTATGTTCAGTTAATTTTTCTTTTGCCATATCTATTTGTTTGGTTTTGTTATTCTCTAAGTTTAGTTCTATACCATTTCGAAATAGTGTAAAGTCTACATATTCATCAAAATTTGATATGATTTCTATTGTATAAGAAAATTCTACATCTGTTATTTTGTTATTTTCGTAATTTACTACTTCAAATTGATATTCTGCTGTATCATTTAGCTTTAGTATATCTATTTCAGGATTTGTTTTTACTGCAAATATTGGTGTTGCAACTTGTGCATTTGCATTAATAAATACATCTGATATGCTTTTTCCTATTGCATTTCCTGTTAATATTAAAATTATAATTAAAAATAGTATACTTGAAATTGTAACTAGTTTTATATTTCCTTTTTTGTTTTTATTTTTGAGCTCCTTTTCTTTTATTTGTTTATTTTTCTTAATGTTTTTATTGTATTTTGTTATATCTATATATTTTCCATTTTTCATATTTTTTTATTTAGCATATTTTTATGCTTTTTCTCCTTCCTTTATTTTCTGGTTTTGCTAAAAGAAAAATTTAGTTTTTATTATATTTTTATTATAAAAATAACTTTTCCTATTATATCTTCTGTTTTCACTTCTTTTTCATCTTTTGTATTGTTATTATCTCCCTTTGTAATAAATACATTTTCATATTTTTCTATAATTCTGTGTGTTACTAAATAATTATTTTCTAATTTATATGTAATAATGTCTCCTTTTTCATAATCTTTTTCTTTTTTTACAACTATTATGTCATCTTTTTTAAATGTTGGCATCATACTGTTTGATGAAACTTTAAGTATTGTAATTCCAAATGGTGTTATTGAGTTTTTATTTGAATTAATTTTTAGAATTAAAATTATTAGAAGAAAAATTATTGATATAATTAGAATAAAATTATTTTTTACATTTTTATTCATTTTACCTCTTTTTTTATTTATTTTGATTTTTTGTTTTTTCACTTATTCTGCCTTCTTTTTTTATTTTTCTTTTTAATTTTTCTAATTTTGTTTTTTATTAATTTTCTTTTTTCATTTTTTTTTACATTTTATATGTTTTAGTTTTTATTCTGGCATTACTTGAACTCCTGTTACTAGACAATCAAATTTATATTCTGATATATTTTTTCCGTCTTGTGTATCTATTTTATCATTTGCAAGTATTTGTGATTCTTTGCCTGTTTCATATGGCCATTCCCAGTCTATTGATATTGTTTTTATTTTGTTTTCTTCTGTTGCATTTATTGTTCCTTCTAATTTGTTTTCTATTTCTTTAATTGAGTTATATGTCAAACCATTATATATAAATTTCAAATTAGTTGGCTTATTTTGCTCGTTTGTAAATTCTACTTTATAGTTTATACCAACTTCTGCTTCACTTGCGTCTATATTTATTTTGAAATTTCCTGATGTTCCTGGTGCTATTTTATTATTTACTAATGTATCATTATTTATAGTTGATGCTAAATTTATTGTCTGAATTATATCTTCACTATTATTTACTTTAAAGTCCCAGTGTGCAATATCTGCTATTCCTGCTCCTTTTACTTGTGTGATATATTTTGAATAGGTTTGTCCTCCTATAAATGATATTGTTATAGCAACTAGTATAATTAGTATTATTGCTATTTTTTTCTTCAATAAAATTCCTCCATTCTTTGCTATATTTGATTTTAATCTTTAATTTATATCTTTTTTGGGATTTTACTTTAGATTTCGAATTTTTATTTTTGAGTTTGATTTTTAAACTTTTATTTTTAAGCTTTTTTGATTTTTAATTTTATTTTTAGAATTTTAAATTGAGTTTTTAACTTTTTTTATTTTTGATATAAAAATTAAATTTGATTTTAAATTTTAGATCTTTTGGAGTTTTGAATAAGATTTTAAATTTTTTGTACTTGTGTAATATTGGGTAAAATAAATTATAGAATTATTAAAAAAAATATGAAAATGTTATCTCTATTATATTTACATAAATATGTTTTGTCAATAGTTTTTGGGATAAAATTCATCGCAAAATTCGACAAAACATATAAATCCAGATTTGCAATAATAATTTACAAAAATAATAAATATCTTTTAAATACTAGAATTTTACTTTTTATTTATTTTTTTCGATTTACAGCTATAATCCCACCTAAAATTCCGAAAATTATTGAAACTAATATCATTAATATTGAAGTTATATTCAAGCCAAAATTACCGCTTAATATACTAGAAATTAAATATATAGTTATAATATAAATTAATCCAACACAGCCACCATTTAATAAACCATTTTTTTGAATTTTATAATTTCCAATTGTACTACCTATTAGGATGCTTATTCCCGTAATTACTATTATAACAGGTGCAATAGTTTGCTCACTTACATTTGTATATGTTAATACCATTGCAAATAAAATCAATAATATTAATGTTGTTATAAATGATATAAAAACTCCTTTAATTATATTTATAAGATTATTACCTTCTTTAATTTTTGTAGGCTCCATATATTCCCTCCTTTACTCTTTATAAATATTTATTAAGTTTTTACTGATTTAGAACTTTTATTTAAAAAATATTAAGCTAAGATATTTTAAGATTATATATTAAATTCATATAGCATTTAAAGCTAGGCAAGTAACTTACAAATCACAACCTTATGCCAATTTATATAATCTCCACTTGACGCGGTTCATTTTAACCATGAATTGTAACCCCGCGAAAAAATTTTCCCAATTTTTTTTCAAAAAACTATTGACATTTTATTATAAATAGTTTATACTTTATCTTGCGTTAAGCTAATAACGCTCCCTTAGCTCAGTTGGTCAGAGCAACCGGCTCATAACCGGTGGGTCCAAGGTTCGAATCCTTGAGGGAGCACCAAAAAATGTGAAATAAAAAATCGACTTTAACTAGTCGATTTTTTTAATTTTATAAACAATTCATCTCTTCCATTAATTTATACAAATATTTATCTGAAAAATCTTTCAAAACCTCAAAACTATTAGGATCCTCTACTTTTTTTACAAGTTCTGCACCCACTTTTTTAGCCAAATCAAATTCTTCTTTTGTTATATCCTCTTTTTGCAATGCTTCTTCTAATTCAGATTCATCTAAAACTACTATTTCTTTACTATGTGTTAGAACCACATCTAAATATAAATCATCTATATAAGGTACTTTATCTATCACTCCTGAACCTTTTATAACATCAAAATACCATTCAATTATATTATTATTTTCATCATACATTGCTGTTATTGCATAATTTTCGTTATCTGGATAAATTTCTAACCATTTATATTTTGGAGCTAATATACATTCTTCTATTCCACTTTTTCTTATAACATACCACTCATTTTTTACTTCTTCTATTTTTATTAAAGATATATTCCCTTTAAATTCACCCGCTTTAATAAATTTATTTATATATTTACTTTTTATTATACTTTTATGATTTTGAGCATTTGCCATTTTTCTTTTCATATTAACCTCCATTCCGTCGCTTCGCTCGGCACAAAGTGCCATGAAAAATTAGCGACATTTTTGTTTCTTTATTTAATTTCCATAACATGATATAATACTTCCTAGAATATATAAATAAAC
>CALXUX010000091.1 GCA_944391785.1 uncultured Clostridia bacterium | reverse complement strand
TATAATAAGAATATTTGATTTCTGCGGAGGAAATGATATAGACTTAGAAAAAATTATTTTAGAGAAAATGGAGTATAATGAAACAAGACCATATAAACATGGTGGAAAGAAATGTTAATTAAGGAGGAATAATAAATGGCAGTAACATTTGAAAGTTATGAAAGAAGAATTGACCAAATAAAACCAGTAATGGAAAAATACGGAATAAAAGATTTTGAAGATGCATTAGAAATATGCAAAGAAAAAGGATTTAACCCATATGAAATAGTAAAAGGAGTACAACCAATATGTTTTGAAAATGCAGCTTGGGCATATACTCTAGGTGCAGCAATAGCAATCAAAAAAGGATTCAAAAAAGCTGCAGATGCTGCAAAAGCAATAGGAGAAGGATTACAAGCATTCTGTATACCAGGATCAGTTGCAGATGACAGAAAAGTAGGACTAGGACATGGAAACCTAGCATCAATGCTACTTTCAGAAGACACAAAATGTTTTGCATTCTTAGCAGGACACGAAAGCTTTGCAGCAGCAGAAGGAGCAATAGGAATTGCAAAATCAGCAAACAAAGTAAGAAAAGAACCACTAAGAGTAATATTAAATGGACTAGGAAAAGACGCAGCACAAGTAATATCAAGAATAAATGGATTTACATATGTAAAAACAGATTTTGACTATTTCACAGGAAAAGTAAAAGTAATAGAAGAAATAGCATATTCAGACGGAGAAAGAGCAAAAGTAAAATGCTATGGAGCAAACGATGTAAGAGAAGGTGTTGCAATAATGTGGCTTGAAGATGTTGATGTATCAATCACAGGAAACTCAACAAACCCAACAAGATTCCAACACCCAGTAGCAGGAACATACAAAAAAGAAAGAATAGAAGCAGGCAAAAAATACTTCTCAGTAGCATCAGGAGGAGGAACAGGAAGAACACTTCACCCAGACAACATGGCAGCAGGACCAGCATCATATGGAATGACAGATACAATGGGAAGAATGCACTCAGACGCACAATTTGCAGGATCATCATCAGTACCAGCACATGTTGAAATGATGGGACTAATAGGAATGGGAAATAACCCAATGGTAGGAGCATCAGTTGCAGTAGCAGTTGCAGTAGAAGAAGCAATGAAATAAAATAATATAAAATTTAAATGAACTTTAGGGACGTTCCTTAAAGTTCATAATTTTGTAATTATTACTTACATAAATTTAGAAAATAAGCAAATAATAAGAAAAAAGTTTATTAAATTTGGGGTTAATATGAAAAAAAGAATAGTTTTTGAAGTGATTTTAATAATTATAGTTTTATTAATAGTAACTATAATTTCTATTATATACCTAAAATATATTAATGACAGATTAGATCAGAATATTTTAAAAAACTTAAAAGAATTAACAAAACAGGATGGAATAAAAATAGAGCAAGCATTAGAAGAGCATATTAGAATTTTAAAAACTATTGTAAATGAAGTGAAAGCTTTAAATGTAATAGATGAAAATGAGATTTTTAATATATATACAAAAAACGCAGGTAAAGAAAAATTTTCTCGAATAGGTATTATGCAAAAAGATGGGAAAGTTGTTACAAATGATCAAAAAATAGTTGATTTATCGGAAGAAATAGAGTATTTTTTTGGAACAGATGAAGTACAAATTTCAAAAAGTAAGCAAAGTAGAGTTGATCAAGAAGAAATAAATATATATTCAAAGAAAATAACAGTACAAAGTCAAGATATAGTTATACTAATTGTTTTAGAAACAGATAAGTTTAGAGAAATGTTTACACAAGATGTATATGAAGGAGAGGGGTATGAGTATATAATAACAAATGATGGAACTATAATTGCAAATTCTAATAGTTTAGCCCAAAAATTAAATATTGAAATAACAAATCAAGGAAATATTTTTGAAATTATTAGAAAGAAAAATTTAATAAAAAATGTAAATGAACAAAACAGGATAGAACAAATTGAATCTGATATAAAAAACGGAAAAGAAGGATATAACAAAATCACCATAAATGGGAAAAATTATTATCTTGCATATATAAAACTTGCAATAGAAAATTGGAATCTTGTAATAATAACACCAGGAAATATAATTGCAAGAGATATTAATATCAGTTTGAGAGTGATTTTTGTTGTATGTTTAATAATAATTATCATAACATTTATAATAACAACATATATTATAGTTGCAAACAGAAAGAAAAAAGAAAAATTATATCGCTTAGCATATATAGATCCAGTGACTAATTTAGGAAATTACAATTACTTTCTAGAAAAAGGAAAGGAAATGTTAAAAGAGGTACCACAAAACAACAAATATATACTAGTACTAGACATCGACAAATTTAAAACAATAAACAAAAAGTATGGACATGAAATAGGAAACTTAATTTTAAAAGAATTAAGTAATATTTTAATAAAACAAATACAAAATAAAAAAATAATATGTAGATTTTCAGCAGATATATTTGGAATATTTTTAGAAACAGCTGATAATATAGAAGATATTGTAAAAAATATAAATAGTAAAATATCAAAAATAAGGATTAAAGATAGACAATATATATTATTAATAACAATAGGAATTTATAAAATAAAAAAAGACGATACAGAAATAAAAGATGTTTTAGACAAAGCAATAATAGCCAAAAATGCAGGAAAAGGTAAATATCAAAAACAATATTATATATTTGATGAAAAATTAGAAAATAAATTAACAGAAGAACATAATATAGAAAGTATTATGGAAGAAGCAATACAAAAAAGTGAATTTAAAGTATATTATCAACCAAAAATTTCTTTAAAAGATAAAACAGTAATAGGCGCAGAAGCTTTAGTAAGGTGGGAAAGAAAAGGAGAATTTATATTTCCTGATAAATTTATTCCAGTTTTTGAGAAAAATCAATTTATTATAAAATTAGATATTTATATATTTGAAGAAGTATGCAAAAATTTAGTCGAGTGGCAAAAAAAATATGGCAATATCCCTAAAATTTCTGTAAATATTTCAAAAGAACATTTTGAATATAAAAATTTTATAGAAGAGTATGTAAACATCTTAAATAAATATAATTTGAAACCAGAAATGCTTGAAATTGAAATAACTGAAAGTATAAAAAAAAAAAAAGAAAATATAGTAGAAACAATTAAAAAAATAAAA
>CALXUX010000090.1 GCA_944391785.1 uncultured Clostridia bacterium | reverse complement strand
TTTTCAATTTTATTGTCAAATCAAATTCTATAGTTGATTCTATATCTTCTTTCTGAATATTTGTTAATTTTAATAATTGGCTATGATTTATTTCTTCGTCACTTTGAGATATATATTGCGAAATATCATTAATTGCATATCTAAATGCAATTTTTCCTCCTTGATTTGAAATTTTTTGTTCTTTTATATTTGACTCTAAATCCCCTGTGTATGTTATTGCTGTAGTTTCATTTTCAGTTGAATTTACGAACATTCTCTTTTCATCGATTACGGGTTTATATATTTTTGAATTTCCTATTTCGTTTGCTTTTTTTATATTTATATTATTTATCATGACTGACTCTATAATTTCTGTTTTACTATATTCTGAATTTTTCTCTAAATAAATATATATATCATTATTTTCATTTACATTAAAATTCCACTTATCTTCTGTATTTTCATTTTCTATTCCCTCAACAGTTTGTATTATAGAAATTTTTGTTATTGTAAAAGGCATGTTTGATTCTCCCTCTACTTGATATCTTAATATAAAAATTCCTGATATGAACAAAATTACAGATATAATTACTATTAATACTATAACGTGAATTATTTTTTTATTTATTCTACTAAACATTTTTTCCTCCGTTTTTTTATTTTTCTTAATTCTTTAAAAAACTGTTTTAGTATATTTTCACATTCTTGTTGTTTAACTCCTTTTTGTACTTCTACATTATGATTAAATTTATAATCTTCAAATATATTTAATACTGAACCTGCTGCTCCTGTCTTTTCATCCATTGCTCCAATATATATTTTTTTTATTCGTGAATTTACTATTGCTCCTGCACACATTGTACATGGTTCTAATGTTACATACATTTCACAATCTATTAATCTCCATGATTTTAACTTTTTACTTGCTTTTTGAATTGCTACTATTTCTGCATGCTTAGTTGTATCTGTCTTTGTTTCTTTTTGATTATACCCTCTTGCTATTATTTTTCCGTCTTTTACTATTACTGCACCAACTGGTACTTCTAATTTTTTATATGCTTTTTCCGCTTCTTTTAAAGCTTGTTCCATATAATAATCTTGCATTTATGTTACCTTTCTCTTGTTTTTTACTTGCTTTTTACCTTTTTTTCGTCTAATTTATATTAAAAATTTTTGAAAGTGGTGTGCCTAGGCGGACTCGAACCACCATCGGTCGCTTAGGAGGCGACTGCTCTATCCTGCTGAGCTATAAGCACATTTTTTAAAATTATACTCTATTTTTACTCAAAAATCAATACATTTATTTCTTTTTATCTACTTGACAAATATGTTATAATAGTTAATATATTATTTGAAAGGAAAAAAGAAAATGCAACAAATATTAAGTAAAATGAGAAAAGCAATTGAAGAATATAACATGATAGAAGAAGGAGACAAAATTGCTGTATGTTTATCAGGAGGAAAAGACTCAATAACATTGCTAAATGGACTAAAAGCATTGCAAAGATTTTATCCAAAAAAATTTGAATTAATAGCAATAACTGTAAATCCAGGTTTTGAATATTTTGACACCGAATTTTTACAAAAAACATGTAATGAAATTGAAATTCCTTTATTTATAGAAAACAGTAATATAAAAGAAATTGTATTTGATGTAAGGAAAGAAAAAAATCCATGTTCATTATGTGCTAATTTACGTAGAGGAATAATAAATAGTATAGCAATCAGAGAGGGATGTAATAAAATTGCTCTAGGACATACAATGGATGACGTATTAGAAACATTTTTATTAAATTTATTATATACTGGAAATTTATCAACATTCGCGCCAAAAAGTTATATGGATAGAATCAAAATCACACTAATAAGACCACTAATATTATTAAGTGAAAAAGACACAAAAAGATTTGTCAAAAAAAATAAAAAAGAAGTAATGCCAAAAGTATGTCCTATGGATGAACATACAAAAAGAGAATCTATGAAAGAGCAAATATTTTTATGTCAAAAAGATATTCCAATTATCAGAGCTAATTTATTTGGTGCTATATCAAGGAATTTAAAAGGTTGGTTACCAGAGGGACACTCTTAATGGTAAAAATCTTTACCAAAGGGACACTCTTTTAATCTATTTTTATAAATATAATTAATATAAATAAAAACATTTTGTATATCTAAACTTGAAGTTAGAAATTAAAGAAAAAACGATGAGGAATGTTCAATTTTACATTGAAACCGGCTCATCGTTTTTTATTATAATTTCTTCGAAAGTTTAGCTTATCCAAAATGTTGTAATGTTATTAATTATATTTATATTAGTTGATAAATTTTACAAAGACTGTCCCTTTGGTAAAGATTTTTACCATTAAGAGTGTCCCCCTGGTAAAATTACTAAATTTTTCATTGCTGTTTGTAAATCTTCTAATCTTTTATCTACTTTATCAGGATCATAATCCTTAATTCCAACATATAATTTTATTTTAGGTTCTGTTCCTGAAGGGCGAACGCAACACCAAGAATTATTTTCTAGTTCGTAATATAAAACATTTGATTTTGGTAAACCAGTTTCCCTTATTCCTCCTGTAGCCATATCTTTTAAAATATTTCTTTCATAATCTCTAAATCTTAAAACATTATAATCTCCAATACTTCTAATATCTTTTTCTCTCATTGCTGTCATCATAGATTTTATTTTTTCAGCTCCATCTGCTCCTTCTAAAACTATTGAAACTTGTCCTTCCTTATAATATCCATATTTTTCATAAATATTTATCATTTGATCCCATAAAGTAAGACCTTTTGATTGATAATATGCTGCTGCTTCACATAGTGCCATAACAGCTCCTACACCATCTTTATCTCTTGCATATGTACCTATTAGACATCCGTAGCTTTCTTCAAATCCAAATATATATTGTCTATCTTTTTTTTCTTCTGATTTCTTTATAACCTCTCCTATATATTTGAAACCTGTTAATACTTCTATTAGATCTAAGCCATATTCTTCTGCAATTGCATCAGTTAAATTTGTTGATACAATCGTTTTAACAATCATACCATTTTCAGGCAATATACCCTTTTCCTCTCTTTGAGAAATTTCATACTCCGCAATTAACATTGCAGACATATTACCTGTATAACAAATATATTCCCCTGTTTTTGAATCTTTAGAATATATTCCTAATCTATCAGAATCTGGATCTGTTGCTAATACAACATCAGCATCTTTTTCTCTTGCTAATTCTAATGCCATTTTAAATGCTTTTGGATCTTCTGGATTTGGATAGCTTACTGTTGGAAAGTCTCCATCAGGCTTTTCTTGTTCTGGTACAACATATACATTTTCAAATCCTAATTCTTTTAGAATCCTTTGTACCATCTCATTTCCTGCCCCATGTAAAGGTGTATACACTATTTTTAATTTTTTGCCTTGTTCTTTTATAATTTCTGGATTTAAAACACATTTTTTTAATTCTTCAATATATCTATCATCTATTTCTTTTCCAATTACATTGTATAGACCTTTCTTTCTAGCTTCCTCTTCAGTAATTGTTTTTATATCTGCATAATCAGTTACATTTCTTACTTCTGTTATTATATCTTTATCATTTGGTGGTACTATTTGCGCCCCATCTTCCCAATAAACTTTATATCCATTATATTTTGGTGGATTATGACTTGCTGTTATCATTATACCAGCTGTAGCTTTTAATTCTCTAACTGCAAATGATAATTCTGGAACAGGTCTCAATTTATCCATTATATATGTTTTTATTCCATTTGCATTTAATATTAACGCTGTCATTTTGCTGAATTCTGGTGACATATGTCTTGAATCAAAACTTATTACAACTCCTTTATCTTGTGTACCTTTTTTTAATATAAAATTTGCTAATCCTTGTGTTGCCTTTCCTACTGTATATTTATTCATTCTGTTTGTTCCCATTCCGATTACTCCACGCAATCCTGCTGTTCCAAATTCTAATTCTTTATAAAATCTGTCTTTTATTTCTTCTTCATTATCTTTTATACTTAATAATTCTTTTTTTGTTTCTTCATCAAAAGCTGGATCTTCACACCATCTTTTATATTCTTCTAAATAATTCATTTGTTTCTCCTTTCCTTTTATTTCACAAAAAGCTACTGTTTAAATCAGTAGCTTTTTTCTTAAACATTATAAAATTTTTTGTACAACTCTCTTGCTGTTTCTGGACTATCTACTCCAGAAGCATTTTTTACAGGTGCAAATTCTTCTTCTCTTTTTACTCTTAAAATAGCCATATCATCTAGTTCACCAAATGCATCAAATAAAAATGCTTCAAATTTATATGCATTAGGCCCATCTGGTACTACTGTTTTTCCATTTTTATCTATATATGTAGCTTTTTTAAATGCTGAATGATATGGAAGTGGTTTACTTCCCATTCTTTCTACTGCATCTATATTAAATAAATTACATAATATATGTGATTCTCCATATATTAGTTCTCCTCTTTCGTCTATTGCTTGTGCCATATCTTTTGGTATTTCTGTATATTCTACAACTGAAGGTCTACCATTTTTTCTACAGAATACTCCTACTTTTTCTTGTGGATTTGCTTTTACTACTGATTTACCAGCAGCTGATACTTGTTTTTGAATTGCAATTCCCATAAGTATAGGATCTACCATTTTTACTAAACAGTTATCTACACCTCCTATAAATAACCATTCAACTCCTAGTTCTCTCATTTTTTTGGTCATTCCGTTTTTTACTAAAGCTTCATAAATTCCTCCATGCCCATCAGCAGCTTCTTTTATTAAACCATCTTCACCTATTAATATTTTACCTTCTGTATCTACCATAGGTAATTCGCCTTGTTCAAAGAAAAATATATTTTTGTCTTTTTCATAACCAAAAAATCTGTGTTTATCAAAGAACTCTATTGTATCTTTATTGTTTTCCTTACTTGTCATTATAAACCATGGTATTACTACTCCATATTTCTTTCCTTGTTCTTTTAAAGAATCACTAAGTAATTCAAATAATGACTTGTGTGAATCTAACCCTATGTCAAATGTGCCTTTAGGACCTTTATGCCCTAATCTTGTCCCTTGTCCTCCTGCCATTGTTACTGCCGCTAATTTTCCATTTCTTATTGCTTTTTCGCCTGTTTCTTGAAAACTTCTGTATTATCCGTTTAACTTATCTTTATCTAGATACTCAATTGGTGTGATGTTTGTTTCTTGAATATCTACTTCCTTTTTTGTTTTGTTATACAAACTATTGATCAATTCGAAATCAGTATTTTCTATCTGGTCTAATAACTCTTTTTGCTTCACTTCACTTAATTGAGAATAACCGTTTAATAAATGTTCTTGAGAATATTTTTTTAGAGTTTTCATTATTGATTCCATTTTTTCTTCCATATGTATCTTCCTTTCTTGCTACATATTATTATATATACACTATTTTAAATTTTTTTTCAATA
>CALXUX010000089.1 GCA_944391785.1 uncultured Clostridia bacterium | reverse complement strand
AAATTACAATTTTGATGTGAATACAAAAATATGTTTAAAGGAGTAAATGTATAATACTAACATGAGTAGAACGCAAATAATATTTGTAAAAAACACTACACAAAATAAAAAAAGTATGATAAAATACTTGTAGTGTTGTTTAAAAATTGGATAAATTTAACAACAAAATAATCTATTTACATAAAAAACAATCTGAAATTTCTGGCACAATTTTGGCACAATTCGTTGGGTAAAAAACCTCGAAACCCTATATAAATAGGCAAAGAACAATAAAGAAATTTCACGAAATAGTTTATATGACAGAACAGCCGAAAAAGGCTTAAATACTGAAAAAATTGAGAAGGAGGAATTAAAAATGAGCCGGACACAGTAAATGGCACAACATACAAGCCAAAAAAGGAAAAGCAGATGCAGCAAGAGGAAAAGCATTCACAAAATTAGGAAGAGAATTACTAATAGCAGTAAAAGAAGGAGGACCAGATCCAGCAGGAAACTCAAAACTAAAAAATGTAATTGCAAAATGTAAAGCAGCAAACATGCCAAATGACACAATAAACAATGCAATAAAAAAAGCATCAACAAGTAACGAAAACTACGAAGAAATCACATATGAAGGATATGGACCAAATGGAGTAGCAATAATTGTAGAAGCGGCAACAGACAACAAAAACAGAACAGCAGCAGACGTAAGACATGTATTCGACAAAGCAGGAGGAAACCTAGGAACCACAGGATGTGTATCATACATGTTTAACAAAAAAGGAGTACTAATAATAGAAAAAGAATCATGCAACATAGAAGAAGATGACCTAATGATGCAAGCCTTAGAAGCAGGAGCAGAAGATTTTCAATCAGAAGAAGAAATATACCAAATAATAACTACACCACAAGACTTCACACAAGTAAGAGAAGCACTAGAAGAAAAAGGACTAGAATTCTTAGAAGCAGAAATACAAATGGTACCAACAACAACAGTAAAATTAGACGAAAGCGGAAAAGAAAAAATGGAAAGACTACTAGAAAAACTAGAAGAATTAGATGATGTCTCAAACATATACCACAATTGGGAAGAAGAATAAAAAAGAAAAAGGGGATAAAATGAAAAGTAAAGAAATAATAAAGAAAATAATAATTATATTATTAATATTAATTTTAATAATTATTGGAATATTAGTTTATTTATACTTCATGACAGACTCATTTAAAACAAACAAGGAATTATTTTTTAAATATGCATCACAAATTGTTACAAATCAAAACTCAGAAAAAGAACTTAATATAGATACATATTGGCAAAAGAAAAAGCAAACACCATATACCAATAGCGGAACATTAACTTCAAATTTCGACATTCAAATGCCAGAAGGAAGTATAGATGAAAAAACGCAAAAAAGTATAGATGCAGCTAACAATATGGCTATTAATTTTAATGGAAAAATAGACAACCCAAATAACAAAACAGAAGAAAATATAACTTTAAATTACACAAATGATGTAAACTTTCCACTAAAATACAAACATACAGGAGACATATATGCAATACAATCAGACTATTTTTCAACACAAAATATAGCAATAGAAAATAACAATCTAAAAGATCTTTTTGCAAAACTTAATATGGACATAATCAACATACCAGACAAAATAGAAATACCAGAAAGCGAAAATCAACAATTATTCACAACTGAAGAACAAGAAATATTAAAAAATAATTACTTGCCAGTAATTCTAAATAATTTAGAAGAAACAGATTTTACAGTTAATAAAGAAAAAGGTCAAAATACATATACATTAACATTAACTAAAGAAAAGGTAAAAAATATTATAGAGCAACTATTGAATATACTAAAAGATGATGAAATTATATTAGATAGTATAAATAGTAAAATTAGTACTTATAATAATAGCAGTAAAATAACAACAGAAGAAATAGAAGCAATAATAAAACAAATTCAAGAATTAAAAATAGAAGAAGACAATCCAATTACAATATCATTAACTGTTAAAGAAAAACTGCTAAGTGAAGTTTTAATAAATGTTGACAATGCAGAAATAAAAATATTATATGAACAAGACCAAGACAATATAAAAACTACAGTAACTTTAAATATGAATTATCCAATAATTGGTGCAAACGCTTTAAATAATTCTTCAGAAGATTTAATAAACCTAAAATTGGAATTAGTAACATCATATTCAGGACTACAAGAAATGCAAACAGTAAATGAAAATTATAATCTTAATTTTCTAATATCTACAGCAACATCAGAAGAAGAGAACAAAGAAGCAGTCATGGGTTGGAAATATGAATTAAAAAACCAAGTTAATTTCGAAGAAAATGTAAATATAGAAAACTTAAATAGTAACAATAGTATAATACTAAATGACTATAGTGAAGAACAAATACAAAACTTCATAAATGCACTAGGACAAAGAATTCAGGATGTAAACACACAGCAAATGCAAGAAATACAATTTGAAGGTAATGTAAACCCTATAATATACACAAATCCATATACATTTATCATGGTAAATATGATAATGCAAATGCAAGAAAGCATAAATGAAGCAAGTAATGCTACAAGTAAAGTGCAAATACAAGCTTTTAACGAAAGTTTTAAGATGTATGAAGGAGAAATAAAAGGAATTCTGGCAAAATCTTTATTAGAACAAATATCAGCAAATAATGCAGAAACAAATGGATACCCTATACAATTAACAGGAAGTATAACAAATGCTGAACAAATAGATGATTCAGGAAACTATGAAGTTCAATTTGGGTATGATGAAGAAGGCAGAATATCAGAAATAAGCATAGATTTAAAATAAATATATTGTAATAAAATAAGGAATTATTATAATTCACGGATAAAATAAACTGTGCCAAGTGAAGAAAATAAAATAGAAAATAATAAAATAAAAATTAATCAAATAAAAAATAATAAAATAAAAAAGTTCTAAAATAAAATAAGAAGAATATAATAATAAAAATTATTATATTCTTTTTTTGCGTAAAAATACATAAAAAACTAAAATTGTAAACAAAAAATATAATAAAATTTAAAATATAAAAAGCAAGCCAAAGAAAGGAGAAACATAATTAATTATGTATAAAAAAAATGGACAAGATATTAAAATATTTTCCAATTGAAATATACAAAGTCTTAAAAAATGCAATAATTCAAAATCCATACGCCAAAATTGAAGAAAATCTGCAAGAAATCAGGATAAGAATAAATAGACCAATTATGTTAAAATTAAAAAATTATGACATATTAATAGAATATACCGTAACAGAAAAAGAAATAATGCAAATTGTAGAAAAGATATGTGATAATTCAATATATGCCTACAAAAACCAAATAAGTGAAGGATTTATAACAATAAATGGAGGACACAGAATAGGTATAACAGGAACAGCAGTAATAGAGCAAGGAAAAATAATAAATATAAAATACATATCAAGCCTAAATTTTAGAATAGCAAGAGAAGTAAAAGGAGCAAGCAATGCATTATTAAAAGAAATTCTAAATCAATCTGAAAACAACATATACAACACCTTAATTGTATCACCACCAGGAAAAGGAAAAACAACAATATTAAGAGATGCAATAAGGCAAATAAGTAATGGCATAAAAGAAATAAACTTTAAAGGAAAAACATGCGGAATAGTAGATGAAAGAGGAGAAATTGCAGCATGCTATAGAGGAATTCCACAAAATGATATAGGAATAAGAACAGATGTAATAGAAAATGTAACCAAAAGTCAAGGAATAAAAATTCTAATAAGATCAATGTCACCACAAGTTATAGCATGCGATGAAATTGGCTCAAAAGAAGATGTCCAAGCAATAAAATATGCATTTAGCTCAGGAGTAAAAGGAATATTTACAATGCATGGCAAAAGCTTAGAAGATATAAAAAGAAATCCTGATATAGCAGAACTTTTAAATATAGGGATTATAGAAAAAATTTTTATAATCTAATAATAGTAAAAAATAAAGTTCTATAAAATGAATTTGTGAATATAATACAAATAAATATAAAAAGGTAGGAAGAAAAATGCAAATAATAAAATATATAATGTTAATATTACTATTTTTAGCATCTACAAGACTCGGACAACTTTTATCACAAAAATTTTCATACAGACTAGAAGAATTAGAAGACATAAAAAACGCCTTAAATATGTTCAAGGCAAAAATAAAATTTACATACTCACCAATACCAGAAATATTTCAAGAAATATCTCAAAATGTAGGAAAAAATGTATCTCAAATTTTTCTAAAAGCAAAAGAAAAAATGGAAATATTTTCAGCAGAAGATGCATGGATAAATGCAATAGAAGAAGTAAAAAATTGCACAAATTTAAACAAAGAAGACATAAAAACAATAAAATTATTAGGTAAAATGCTAGGAAAAGCAGATGTAGAAGGACAAATAAGCCAAATAGAAATTACAGAAAAATTTCTTGAAAAACAAATAAAAGAAGCATATGAAGAAAAACAAAAAAATCAAAAATTATACAAAAAATTAGGCTCTACAATTGGACTTGCATTAGTAATTTTGCTTATTTAAATAAAAAACATAGTCAAAAAAATACGAAAGAAAGGAAAAGATAAAATATGGATATTAATTTATTATTCAAAATAGCAGCTATAGGAATATTAGTTGCAGTCTTACACCAGGTATTAGTAAGAGCAGGAAGAGAAGATCAAGCAATGATGACAACTTTAGCAGGACTTGTAATTGTGCTAACTATGGTAATAAAAGAAATAAGCGGATTATTCGATACAGTAAGGACATTATTTAATTTATAAACAAAACAAAATAGTACAAAGATAAAATAAAAGCCAAAAATACAGCTAAAAAGGGGGAATTATTTATGGAAATAATAAGAATAGTTGGAATAGCAATAATTGCCCTTATAATCATAATAATATTAAGACAATACAAACCAGAATTTGCAATCTATGTAAGTTTAATAACAGGAGTTTTAATATTAGCACTTGTACTAGATAAATTAACAGGAATAGTAGATTTAATACAAAGCATTGCAAATAAATCTTCGATAAATACAACATTTATAATGTTACTAATAAAAATCACAGGAATTGCCTTTTTAGCAGAATTTGCAGTCAGCATATGTAAAGATTCAGGAGAAGGGGCAATAGCAAGCAAAATAGAGCTAGGAAGTAAAATAATAATAATATCAATGTCAATACCAATATTAACAAGTCTAATTGAAATTATTTTAAAAATTTTACCAAATTAATTTTGAAAATATAATTTACAAATTATAAACAGGAGATAAATATGTCTGAAGAAAAAAAAGCATATTATGCAAAAATAATATTTACAATTATTTTTATAGGAATCATAATAATGTCTGGCTCAACTAAAAGTATAGGAAATTCAAATGACGAAACCGAAGACTTTGAAGAAACAATAAATCAGCAAAAAGAAAGCTTTGGAATAAATAGTTTTATAGAAAACGCAGAAAAATTTTCAGGAGATTTTTTCGAAGGCATAGATGTAAATGAAATTCTAAATTCAGCAATATCAGGTAAAGTAGATAGCACAAACATTTATCAAAAAATTCTAAATGTACTCGGAAGTGAAGTTCAAACAGGGATTAAAAGTTTACTAAGTATATTAATAATTATAATAATACACAGCATATTAAAATCAATAAGTGAAAACTTAGAAAATGATAATATATCAAAACTAATTTATTATGCACAATATATTGCAATAGTTACAGTAATTATGGGAAACTTTTCAGGAATAATTGCAATGTGCAAAGATACAGCAACAAACTTAGTTGGATTTATGAATAGTTTAGTACCAATACTAATATCATTAATGCTTTACACAGGAAGTATAACAACAAGTGGAATAGTAGAGCCAATAATACTATTTTTAATAAATTTAATAGGAAACCTAATAGAAAATATACTAATCCCAATAACACTTATAATAGCTGCACTATGTATAGTTTCAAAAATATCAGACAAAGTACAAGTTGGTAAGATTTCAAAATTTTTACAATCAGGAGTAGTATGGTTTTTAGGAATAGTACTGACAATATTTGTTGGAGTATTATCACTTGAAGGAACTCTATCAAGCAGTGTAGATGGAATAACGGCAAAAACAGCAAAAGCAGTAGTAAGTAGTGCAATACCAGTTGTAGGAAAAATATTAGGAGATGCTGTAGATACAGTCCTTCGGATGTGGAATAATTTTAAAAAATGCAGTAGGATTTGTAGGTGTCTTAATTGTTGTTGGAATATGTATAATGCCAATAATAAAACTCGGAATATTAACAATATGTTATAAACTAGTCGCAGGAGTATGTGAGCCAATAGCAGATAGCAAAATAGTATCATTACTCGATCAAATGGGAGACATTTTTAAAATATTACTTGCAATTTTAGCTTCAATATCAGCAATGGTAATAATTGGAACATCAATTGTAATTAAGATATCAAACAGTGGAATGATGTATAGATAGACATAGTAAAAAAATAAATATAGGTAGGTGAAAATATTGATAGAACTTTTAAGCACCTGGGCAAAAAATATTATTTTAGCTGTTATTATTATATCTATACTAGAAATGATACTACCTAATAATAAAACTAAAAAATATGTAAAAATGGTTATGGGTATATATCTATTATTCAACATAATATCTCCGATGGTAAAAAATAAGGATATTTTAGATATAAGTAAATTTAATTTAGAAAATTTTCAAAATGAATATACATCAGCAACTGTTGAAGAAGAAGTAAATCAAGAATCAATGGACAAAAGAATAAGACAGATTTATATAGAAGAATTAGAAAATGATATAGAAACCAAATTAGAAAATCAAGGATACATAGTAAACGAATGTAAAGTAGAAGCACAAATAGATACATCTAAAGAAAACAGTGGAATAACAAAAATAAGACTAGACATAGAAAAAGCAAATGAAGAATCTGAAAAAGAAGATTCAAATCAAACTCAAATAGAAAGCAAAAATACAATAAATCAAGAAAGTCAAGGAAAAAACAATGAAAAAACAAACAATCAAGAAATATCAAATCAAAATTCTGAAAAAGAAAACAGTAGCAAAACAAACAACCAAGAAAACAATGAAACTAAAAGCATAGAAGAAAAACTAGTAAGTGAAATTCAAAAAATAAAAAAAGTAGAAATAGGAAGTGGCAAAACAAATGAATTAGAAAATCAAAAAGAAGAAAAAATAGACAAAACAAGCATTCAAAAGATAAAAAAATTTTTAATTGAAGAATATGGGGTGAATGAAAAATGTTTAAAAATAAATTAAAAAACATTTTAGGAAAAAAAACAAATGAAAAAGAAGAGGAAAATGAAAAACCAGAAGAAAATATGAACAATACAGAAAACAAAAAGAAATTAGAAAATTTAATATTCCTTGCAATCGTACTAATAATAACAATAATTGCAATAAATTTAATATGGAATGGTAAAGAAGAAAAAGAAGAAATAAATTCCAAAAACACTGTGCAAAATGGAAAAGTATTGGCTAAAAATAATGAAACAGAAGAAACTACTGCAAGCTCCCAAGAAAGCTCATTAGAAAAAAATTTAGAAGATATATTAAAAAAAATACAAGGAGTAGGAGAAGTAAATGTGTTTATAAACTACTCTGAATCAAGTGAAGTAGTAGCAATGTATAACGAAAATGCAAAAACAAGTGTTACAGAAGAAACAGATACATCAGGAGGAGTAAGAAAAATAGAAGAAACAGATACACAAAAAGATGTAATATATCAGGAAAATGATGGAGAAAAAACTCCAATAACTCAAAAAACAATTAAACCAAAAATAGAAGGTGCAATAATAACTGCAAAAGGTGCAAATGATGCAAATGTTAAAACAAATATAATCCAAGCAGTAGAAGCAGTAACAGGACTTGCAACACACAAAATTCAAGTATTTGAAATGAATGACAATTAAACAAATTTCTACATAATAAAAAATAGAGGAGGTTAAATTGATGAAATTTTTCAAAAAAAATCAACTGGTAATATATGTAATAGCTTTAATGCTAGTAGTAGCAGGATATTTAAACTATACAACAACAGACCCAGCCCAAAGTATAATAACAAATGCTAATATTGAAGAAGCTAAAAATTCAAATATAGGAGATGCACAATTAGTAAGTAGCAATGATGTGCAAAATGATTTAAATAAACAATCAAATACTACAAATGAAAATGAAATTATAAACAATGGAGAAGGTCAAAATAACATTGAATCTCAAACAAATGAAGAAATAAAAAACAGTGAAACAAGTCAAAATGTTAATAATGCGAATACTACTAATGCTACTAATACTACTAATACAGAAGCAAGTATTGCAAGCTCAAATATAACAAGTGAAGAAACAAACGAAAATACAAGTAAAGAAGTAAATGCAAACACAAGTGATGATAGTTATTTTACAAATTCAAAATTAGAAAGAGAATCTATGTATTCTCAAATGATAGAAACATATGAAAAAGTATTAAATAGTGCAAATGCATTAGAAGTGCAAAAACAATCAGCAACAGATGAAATAGCAAAAATTAATAATACAAAAAATAGTATTATGATATGTGAAAATTTAATAGGGACAAAAGGATTTGATAAAAACGTGGTTTTTGTAAATGGAGATAGTGTAACAGTAATTATTGGAGCAACTGAATTAAAAGAAGAAGATGTAGCTCAAATACAAAATATTGTTTCAAGAGAGTTAAAGGCAGCTGTGGAAAATATACATATTTCAATAAAATAGGGTATGCATTTTTTTATATATTAATTTGACTAATTCTAATATTTAATATAAAATAGATAAAGCTTTTAAATAATAATATAAATGAAAGAATAATATAATAACATAAAGAAAACAATACAAGGAGGAGTAACAATGAAAATAAAATATCAAGATAAAATAATTAATATAGAAAAACCAATGAAAATAAGTGAAATTTTAAAAGATGAGATAAATAATAAAAAAGATGAAATAATAGCAGCAATATTTAATAATAATTATGCAAACTTAGAATATTTAGTAGAAGAAGATGGAGAAATACAATTAATAAGCATAAACACAAAAGAAGGAATGAAAATATATTCAAGAACACTTACATATATTCTAGGAAAAGCCTTTGACAAAAAATTTCCAGATAAAAAAATGGAAGTAAATTATCATTTATCAAATTCAATGTTTTGTGAAATGAAAAACTTTAATATAACTACTGCTCAAATAAAAGAACTTGAAAAAGAAATGAAAGAAATAGTAAAAAAAGATTTACCAATCTTTCAAATAATTATGACCAGAAAAGAAGCAGAACAATTTTTTGAAGAACACAGAATGTCTAGTGGAAGATTACAACTAGATCTAGAAGAAAATCAAAAAATCTACATGTATAAATGTGAAGATTTTTACAGTTATTGTTATGGAACAATGGCAGACAGAACAGGAATAATAAAAGTATTTGATTTAGTAAAATATAATGATGGATTTTTAGTTAGATATCCAAGTTCAAAAAATCCAAAAGAATTACTTGAAGTTGTAGAAAGCAAAAAAATTGCTTGGGCAATGGATGAATATGAAGACATACATAGAATATTAAATGTAGATAGAGTATATAAATTAAATCAAGCTGTAAAAGAAGGAAGAATAAAAGATATAATAATGCTTGCAGAAGCATTACATGAAAAAAAGATAGCAAATATAGCAGATAATATTGCAAAAAATAAAAATATAAAAATTATATTAATTGCAGGACCTTCATCATCAGGGAAAACAACATTTGCACAAAGACTAGGAATACAATTAAGATTAAATATGCTAAAACCTGTTACAATCTCAGTAGACAACTATTTTGTAGAAAGAGTAGATAATCCAAAAGACGAAAATGGGGACTATGACTTTGAAAATATAGAAGCAATAGATTTAAAACTATTTAATTCACATCTTCAAAAACTCCTAAACGGAGAAGAAATAGAAATGCCAGAGTTTGATTTTAAACTAGGAATAAAAAAATACACAGGAAAAAAATTAAAATTAAACAAAGACGAAATACTAGTAATAGAAGGAATTCACTGTTTAAATGATAGGCTAACATCAGCAATACCATTAGAGCAAAAATATAAAATATATATAAGTGCACTAACAGTTTTAAATTTAGATAGATTAAATAGAATATCAACTACAGATACAAGACTATTAAGAAGAATAGTACGAGATTATCAATTCAGAGGATATTCAGCAAAAGAAACTATAAGAACTTGGAATAAAGTAAATTTAGGAGAACAAAAAAATATATTTCCATTCCAAGAACAAGCAAATTTTATATTTAATACATCATTAATCTATGAAATAGGGGCTTTAAAACCAATTGTTATGAATTTGTTAGAAGAAATAACAAACAAAGATAAAGAATATGCAGAAGCACAAAGGTTAATAAATATGCTAAAATATTTTGAGCCAATAGATAAAAAATATGTACCAACTAATTCTTTACTTAAAGAATTTTTAGGTGGAGGAGATTTTAAATATTAGATATCTAGTTAAATATGTATTAAATATTATATATTAAATATTAAATATGTATCAATATCTATCAAATATTATAAATTAAATATGTATCAAATATAATAATCAAATATTAAACATAGTAAAATTAATAGAAAACAGAATATAGGTTTATAGGTAAATCCAGCAAAAGAAAACCTAAATATTTTATAAGGAAAAAATAAAATTGGAAAGCAGAAAATTTACTAAAATAGACGAAGAATTTATATGTGAAAATTGTAATAAAAAAGTACCTAAACTAGGATATACCAGTAGAGATCATTGCCCATATTGTTTACATTCCAAACATATAGACATAAATCCAGGAGATCGAAAACAAACATGCAGGGGTGACTTAATACCAATAGGAGTTGAAATAAGTAGTAAAAAAGGATATGTAATTATATATCAATGTAAAAAATGTGGAGCCATAAGAAAAAATAAAGCTGCAAATGATGATAATATTGATTTAATAATAGAATTATCAGAAAGGTACTAAATATAAAATTAATTTGCAAAAGTTTTCATAAGGGAAGGAGCAAAAAAATTGCCAAAGGGGACGGAGCAAAAAATTGCCAAAGGGGACGGAGCAAAATGGCAACTTTTAAAAAAAGTTGCCATTTTGCTCCGTCCCCTTTG
>CALXUX010000088.1 GCA_944391785.1 uncultured Clostridia bacterium | reverse complement strand
TTGGCAATTTTGCTCCGTCCCCTTTGGCAATTTTGCTCCGTCCCCTTTGGCAATTTTGCTCCGTCCCCTTTGGCAATCCCTTTTGGCGATCCCTTTTAGCAATTTTAAACTCCGAGCTTTTTATTTTTATTTATCCAATAAACATTCTATTCCTGGCAATTTTTTACCTTCTAAAAATTCTAATGATGCTCCTCCACCAGTTGATATATGTGTCATTTTATCTTCTAATCCTGCTTTTTTTACGGCTGATGCTGAATCTCCTCCTCCGATTATTGTTGTTGCATCTAAGTCTGCTAATACTTTTGCAATAGAATTTGTTCCAACTGCAAATTGTGGGAATTCAAATAGTCCTAAAGGTCCATTCCATACTACTGTTTTTGCTTTTTGTAATTCTTCTGTAAATAATTTTATTGTTTCTGGTCCTATATCAAATCCTTCCCACCCTTCTGGAATTTCTGTCCATTTTACTATTTTGCTTTCTGTATCTTCTTTAAATTCTTTTCCTACATTTGTATCTACTGGAAGCATTAATTTAACATTTTTTTGCTTTGCTTTTTCCATTAAATTTCTTGCTAGGTCTAATTTATCTAGTTCACATATAGAATTTCCTACTTCATATCCTTGTGCTTTGAAGAATGTATATGCCATTCCTCCTCCTATCATTAGTGTATCTACTTTTTCTAGCAGGCTGTCTATTACTCCTATTTTGTCTGAAACTTTGGCTCCTCCTAGGATAGCTATAAATGGTCTTTCTGGATTTTCTATTGCATTTCCTAAAAATTTAAGTTCTTTTTCTATTAAGAATCCTGATACTGCTGGCAAGTATGATGCTATTCCTGTTGTTGAGCTGTGTGCTCTGTGTGCTGTTCCAAATGCATCATTTACATATATTTCTGCCATTGATGCTAATTTTTTAGAAAATTCTGGATCATTTTCTGTTTCTTCTTTATGAAATCTTACATTTTCTAATAATAGTATTTCTCCTTCTTTTAGTTCTGATGCTTTTTTAGTAGCATCTTCTCCTATTACGTCTTTTGCCATTATTACTTCTTTTCCAAGTAATCTTGAAAGCTCTTTTGCCACTGGTCCTAATGAAAATTCTTTTTTGAATTCTCCTTTTGGTCTTCCTAAGTGTGATGCAAGTATTATTTTACAGTTTTGTTCTAATAAGTATTTAATTGTTGGCAATGCTGCAACTATTCTTGTGTTATCTGTAATGTTTTGGTTTTCGCCCATTGGTACATTAAAATCACATCTTACAAATACTTTTTTTCCTTTTAAATCAATGTCTCTTATTGTTTTCTTGTTCATTTTTTATTCCTCCCCTAATTGTTTATTTTAAAATAAGTATTCCCATTTTTTATTTGCATTATTATTTTATAGCAAAAAAAGTACTTTTGCAAGTACTTTTTTTGTTATGCTGGGTAAACACTAACTTGTTTTTTGTCTTTACCTTTTCTTTCAAATTTAACTTTTCCGTCTATTAGTGCATATAGTGTGTCATCACTACCTTTTCCTACATTTGTTCCTGGATGTACTTTGGTTCCTCTTTGTCTTATTAGAATATTTCCTGCTAAAACAAATTGTCCATCTGCTCTTTTTACTCCAAGACGTTTTGATTCACTCTCTCTACCGTTGTGGCTGCTACCTTGACCTTTTTTATGAGCCATTTATTCTCACTCCTTTCAGATTGCAATTTTTTCTCTATGTATGTTTTTGTTTTTTAATTATATTTCTGTTTTTAATTACAGATTTTATTTTTAAGTTTTGAATTTTTTAATTCTTATTTTATTCATTATGCTTCTACTGTTTCAGCTTTTTCTGCTTTTTTAGTAGCTGTTTTTATTGATGTAATTTCAACTTTTGTGTATGGTTGTCTGTGTCCTTGTTTTCTTCTATAATTCTTTTTAGCTTTCATTTTGAAAACAATGATTTTTTTACCTTTACCGTGTGATACTACTTTTCCTTCTACTTTTACACCTTTTACATATGGATTTCCTACTTGTACTTTTCCTTCTTCAGATACTAGTATTACTTTATCAAATGTTACTTTTTTTCCTTCTTCAGCATCTAATTTTTCGAAAAATACTACATCTCCTTCTGATACTTTGTATTGTTTTCCACAGCTTTCAATTATTGCGTACATTTAAAATGCACCTCCCTTATTTGTATACTCGCTAATCCTTAAAAAAGGTAACTAATTTTATTAGTATTTATATACCTTGACTAAGCGGATTACAGTTATTTATTTTAACATGTTTGGAATGTTTTGTCAACATGTAAATTTAACAAATTTTTTATAGTTGTAACCATTAACTATCTACTCTTTTGAACAATATCCACAATATCCGAAATATATTCTCCTATTATTGGAATATTAAGCGAAACTATTCTTTGCAAAATCATAACCAAAACAGCCGTAATTATTGTAACTCCTATACCAATTCCAACTCCTCTAAAAATTCCAGCCATTAAATTTCTTTTTATCAACTCTTTCTTATTTCCTAAAATATATGCAAGTTCTGCTACATTTCCTTCTTGAAGCATTTTATTTAATTTATCTATCGAATTATATAGTATCTTTATTTTCTCTTTTTTTAAAAACATAAAATCCACCTATAGTTAAGATGGATTTTTTTAAATTTTTTATACATTATTAGTATCATTTTTTGTTTGGCCTGCTGCATTTTCTGTTTCTTCTGTTTGGTTTCCTTCTTGGTCTACAGTATCTACAGTATTTTCCGCTTCATCAGTTTTATTTTCTTCATTTGTTTGTTCTTCTTCTTGTTTCATTTGTTCTAATGAATCAATTAAATCTTGCAGTCTTTGTATGTCACTTCCTATCATTTCCCAATTGCTACTTTCGCTTGATTCTTTTAAATTATTATTTGCTCTTATTATTGATTCTATTAACCCTTCAATATCTTCTGTGTTTTCTATTTCTATGTCTACTGCATATCTAGATAATAAGTTATTTAATGCTTGTTCTAATGTGTTTCCTATTGCTACTTTGTTACCTGATGCAACAATTACTTTTTTTAGCATTGGTACATTGTTTGCTGGATCGTTTAATACTGTTTGATATACTGGTTCTATATAAAGAAGTGTATTTTCAATTGGAACAACTATCATTTGTTTTGTTACTCTCATTCCTGTTGTGTCTAAAAGGTCTATTTCTGAGGAGATTGCCTCATCTTGTTCTATTTGCTGTTCTAGTTGCATTGGTCCTATTATGTTACTGTCTTCTGAGAATTTATATAATTTTAGTTTATTTGTTTCACCTTCTGTTTCTCCAACTAAGTATGAAATTAAATTTTGTCTTCCATTTGGTGTGTAATTTTGAACCAGACCTAGTTTTTCTTCTTCTCCGTCTTTTACCATAATATAGTATGGCTCTAGTATAGTTCCTGTTGAGCTTGAAAGTCTTGTGCTATTATATTTTGCAAAATCCCATATATCGTCTGCTCTATATATTATATCTACTTTGTCATTGTGATATGTTTTTAGTAGCTCTGCTTGCACATTGTATAGATATTTTGGATATTTGAAATGTTTTGATATGTCTTCTGGTATTCCTTTTTTAAATAGTCCTTCATACATTTTGCTATATGCCATGGCTATTGGGTCTGTTTCGTCTGTTATATAATATTGTATTGTTCCATCATATGCGTCTATTATTACTTTTACAGAGTTTCTTATATAGTTTATTCTTTGCATTTTATTTTCATATTCTATAGTTGTATATTGTGAATATGGGTAATTGCTAGATACTGTGTATGCATCTAATACCCATACTATTTTTCCTTCTTCTGTTACAACTGTGTATGGTTCTTCATCATATAGTAAATATGGCATTGCTTTTTTTGCTCTATCTATTATGTTTCTGTTTAATAATATTTTACTATTTTCTGTTATTTCACTTGAGAATGCAAGTTGCAAGTCTCCTTTTGTTATTCCAAGTATTAATCTATCTATAAAACTTAAGTTTAATCCTGCTTTTCCTTGATATGTAGATGTGTGTTCTACTCCGTCTTCTGATGTGTAGTCATATTCTTGTTTGTTTTTGGTGTTTGTTGCTATATAATCATTTGTTTCTAATCCGAAATATATTCTTTGTTGTGTAGTATTTAATTTGTCATCTTCTCCTGATACTTCTTTTTGTATATATTCTACATTTCCATTTTCAGTTGTTGTTGATGCAGATGTTAGTATTTGCCCCATTCCATGGGTATATTCATATGTTTTGTTACTATATGTTCTGCCTGAGTTTAGTATTTCTCTTGGTGATACATAACAAAGTCTATTTTCTCCATTTATTTCATATGTTGCAAGGTTTGCTGATCTATATGAATAATATCCTGTACCTGTTTGGTTTGCCTTTAAGGAGCTTAGTACTGCATCTTTTGTAACTATAGGTATGTTGTTTATAATATTTTGATTTTCTTCTACTTCTTCTTGTGTTATTGTTCCTGAGTTTTCTAGACTTATTTCTTCTACATTTATGTTATAGGCATTTTTTGTGTTTTCTATATTTCTTGAAATGTTTACTCTTTCCATATCTAGTCTATTAGAGTTTACAAATATTAGGTCGAAACTGACCATTATTATAAATAGTATTATTAAATATGAAGGTATTATTGCAAGACTAATTATTACTTTTTTGGTGTTTTGTTTTTTTAAATTTGCTATTGCTCTCCATATGCATATAATAATTAATATTCCAAATATTGTGTATCCCCATCTTTGTATAACTGCATCTGTGTAGTTTGAACCTGTTAATTCAAGATTGCCTCTATCTCCTGTAATAGTTGTGGTTTCTGAGTTTTCTACTGTTGTTATTGTTCCAAATAAAATGTTTTGTGTATTTAAGATTGTTGTAATACCTATTATAATAGCAATTATTTTTACATTTCTTATTAGTTTTTTTACAAATATGCTATCTCTTAACATTTCTCTGTCTACACCATCTAAGTATCTATTTAATACTATTATGTAATATACTGCTGTATAAATTGTTAATACAACTATTATTGCCATAAAATATGATAATAATGTTTCTATTAATGGCTTTTGGAATATGTAATAACTTATGTCTAGTCCAAATAATGGATCACTTTTTCCAAATGAGGCATTGCTAAAACATAGTAATACTTTTTGTGTTAATACACTTGACATAAATGCACTTACTATTACTGATACTACTAGTGCTATTGATTTATTTAAAATTTTTGGCATTGGCTTTTTTTCTTTGTCAAAAAATTGTTTTAAACCTTTTTTTATGCCTCTATTTGTGAAGTATATTATTATGTATAAAAATATGAAATTTATTCCCATTATTACATATTTAAATTTTAGGTTTGTAAAAAATTCTTGTAGATATTCTTTACCAAGCTCTTGATATTCTAAGTAACTTCCTCTTAGGTATATGTATGATACTAGTATAAATAGTAAGATAAATATTATTACTAATATCATTCTTATTTTACTTTTTTTGGATGTTTGGTTCTGTTTATTTGTTGTTTGCATAGTTTCTTTTTCTGACACTTTTTTTCTTCCTTTCTAAATTTTAGGTTTTATATTATAGATTATATATTATTTTATAACTTTTATATTATATCTCTTATATTATTGCTTTTACAAATTCTTCTGAGTTGAATATTTCCATATCGTCAATTTGTTCTCCAACTCCTATGAATTTTACTGGTATTTTATTTTCTTCTACTATTCCAATGACTACTCCGCCTTTTGCTGTTCCGTCTAATTTGGTAAGTACTAATCCTGTTATGTCAGCTTCTTGTTTAAATGCTTTTACTTGTGATATTGCATTTTGTCCTGTTGCTGCATCTATTACTAGTAGTACTTCTTTGTCTGTTTCTTGCATTTCTTTGTTTATTACTTTTTGGATTTTGTTTAGTTCATTCATTAGATATTTTTTGTTGTGAAGCCTTCCTGCTGTATCTACTATTAGTACATCTGCTCCTGATTCTTTTGTTTTTCTTATTGCATCATATACTACAGATGCTGGGTCTACCCCTTCTTCTTTTTTTACTATTTCTGCTCCTGCTCTTTTTGCCCATATTTCAAGCTGTTCTACTGCTGCCGCTCTGAATGTGTCTGCTGCTGCGACTACTATTTTTTTGCCGTCTTTTGCAAGCCTGTTTGCTATTTTTCCAATTGATGTTGTTTTTCCAACTCCATTTACTCCTATTACTAATATTACTGATGGTTTTGTGTTTAAGTGTAAAGATATGTCTGTGATGTCTAGTATTTTTTGCATTTCTTCTCTTAATGCTTGTTTTACTTGTTCTTCGTCTTCTATTTTTTCTTTTTTTATTCTTTCTCTTAGATTATTTATTATTTTTACTGATGTTTCCATTCCTATGTCTGACATTATTAGTATTTCTTCTAGTTCATCTAGGAATTCTTCGTCTACTTTTCTAAAATTGCTGAATACATTATTTATTTTTTCGTTTAGTGTTTCTTTGGTTTTGGTTAAACCTTGTTTTAATTTATCAAAAAAGCCCATTTTCTATTTTCCTTTCTCTTTTTGTTTTTTAATGGTTTTATTTTAACATATTTTTTTTGATTTTTCTATAAATTGGATATATTTTTTTATTAAAAGTGGATATATTTTTTTATTAAAAGTATGGTTTTTTTGTTTTGATTGTGGTAAGATATATTTTGTGTATGATGTTTTTTATGTGTTTTGTTATTTTTTTGTTGGTTATGCCAATATAGCTCAGTTGGTAGAGCAACGGATTCGTAACCCGTAGGTCAGCAGTTCGATTCTGCATATTGGCTCCATAAAAAACAACTTAAAAACTTATAGTTTGTAAGTTGTCAGACTGTTGACAAAGTTCAAAAAATTTTGTTAATAGTCTTTTCTTTTAGCATAAATTAAGATAAAATATATATGTCCAATAAAAAAAAAAAAAAGGACTAAAAAATGTAGTTTTT
>CALXUX010000087.1 GCA_944391785.1 uncultured Clostridia bacterium | reverse complement strand
GGAATACAAGGTATACAAGTATTTTTAGATGGCATAAATGAAGGAGATATAAAGAAAACACTTTTAGGAGCTTTTGAAGGAGTAACTTCATTAAGTGTGGCTTTTAATGGATTGTTTGGCAAGAAGTTAATACAAAGTATAAAAAACACCACTGCAAGTATATCAATATTTGGTATAGGAGTAGTAAAAAGTTTTAAAGATGCTAGAGCAAGTGGGTTAAGTTTAAGTAAATCATTTTTAGAAGCTGGTAGTAC
This sequence comes from uncultured Clostridia bacterium, assembly GCA_944391785.1. Lineage (GTDB taxonomy): Bacteria > Bacillota > Clostridia > TANB77 > CAG-508 > CAG-269. Next base: position 4,334 of record CALXUX010000087.1, on the reverse strand, counting down.
TGCTAAAGATTTAATAGGTAAAGGAAAAGGACTGGTAGCAGGTCTAGCAGGAATAACAGCAGGAAGTGCGTTAACTTATGCTACTATGAAAGATTTTACAACAGGGCAAATAGAAGCAGGAGAAGCTGCTTTAAAACTGACAGCAGGATTAGGAGCAGCAACATTATCAGGAGCAGCTGCTGGAAGTCAGTTTGGAATATTAGGAACAATAATTGGTGGAGTAGCAGGGCTAACAACATCAGCCATAACAGCATTTATGGGGTATAAAGATGGAATAGAAAGTCTAAACATACCAACTACTACATTAACAGAAGAAATAAATTCATTAACGCAAGAAGTTGATGCAAACAGACAAGCGCATGAACAATCAGTTCAGTCAATAAAAGACACTTATGAAAACCAAATGGTTGAAGCTCAATATGCAGAAAATCTATCAAAACAATTAATGGGATTAGTTGATGCTAATGGAAAAGTGAAGCAAGGAAATGAGGAAAGAGTAAAATTCATACTTAATGAAATGAATAGTGCGTTAGGGACAGAATATGATTTAAACGGTAGATTAATTACTAAAAATGGAGAAGTTGTAAACAGTTATGAAGATTTACAAAACAGCATATCAGATACTATTGAAGCAAAGAAAAAAGAAGCAGAACAAACAGCTATAGTTGAATTATATAAAGAAGATTTAAAAGAACAAATCAAATTAGAAAGAGACAAAAAAAGATTAATAGAAGAACAAGCAAAAGCACAAGAAGAATATAATAATTTAATGGCTAAATATTATGCAGGAGAAATAAGTAAGTGGACATTAGAGCATGATGAAAGTTGCAAACAAATACTAGAAAATTATAACAATGTTACTGATAAATTAATTGAAACCAGAGACAGCTATTGGGATATGACAGAAAATGTTCAACAAGACTTACAAAGATTAACAGATAGCCAAATAGAAAACACTGGAATATTAAGTCAAGAAATGATAACCCAACAGCAAATATCAAGTGAAACATTACAAAATATGGTCAGTACTAATACGCAGGCATGGGAAGAAAATTATAACAATATGAATACTGCAACGCAGGCGACTATGTTAGCACAATCTACTACTTTGGACAGTTGGTCACCAACTATTGAACAAAAGTGGAAAGATATGGCTAATAATTCAGCACAAGACTTCTTGAATGGTATATCACAAGTAGAGCCAGAAACACAGTCAAAAATATTAGCAACTGTAACTACAACACAAAACATGACACCACAAATGGCAACTGCATGGTCTAACTTAGCCAACACATCGTTCACAGACTTTTCAACAGCTTTAAGTCAAGTAGAACCAGAAACACAAGATGAGATAATGAAAGCTATTACAAAAACAGAAGGACTAACACCAACGATGAAACAAGCATGGGCTACACTAGCTACTACATCAAAAGATAGATACAACAATGCTTTATCTAGTCTAGATACAGATACTAGAAATAAAATTCAATCGGCAGTCGATGAAATAAACGGCAAACAATGGGAAGCTGGGCAAGCAGGAAGTAATGTAGGTACTAACACAAAAAGTAATTTTGATACTGGCTTAGGAGATACCAATCAGTCAGGAAGAAATTTTATACAAGGTTTTCTTGATGTTGTAGGATTATATAGTCCAATGGGAATATTGACAACTATATTTAATTTAGGTGGTAGAATAGTATCAAAATTCAACGAAGGATTACAAGAACATTCTCCATCAAGAGCTACTCAGTTATCAGCAAAATATTTTGTGCAAGGTTTTACAGACAAGATAAAACAATTAAGACCTAACTTATTAGGTCAAATAGAAAATTTAGGAGTAGGAATAGTTGACAAGTTTGATAAAAGTTTAAGCAATATAACCGAGTTTACTGTAAATCCTCAAGACTTCAAAATAAATACGTCGCAATTTATAGATTATGGAGCTATATCAGGAAATATAAATACACAAGCAAAGGTAGATATGAGAGATTTACCTCAAGAAGTAAGACAGGCAGTAATAGAAGGAATGAATAGTGTATCAATACCAATAGAGATAGAAGCAAGAACAGATGAAGGAATAATATTTACAAAAATGCAGGTTAAAGCACGAGAATATGTAATGCAAACAGGAGAAGAACCATTCCCTTCTCCTGCAATATAGAAGGAGGATGTCTAAGGGCATTTATAACACAATATATAGACAAAACATACGTACCAGGAAATTTAATTGAAATTGAAGGCTATTCTCCTGATTTTTTAAAAGGATTTGAGATAGAATGGTATGATTTAAGTTTAGAAGCAGGAAGAAACGCAAAAGGAACGATGAGATTATCTTATATAGCAACGAAATATAAAATAATCTTAAAAACAACTCCAATATTACAAGCACAATTAACGGAGTTCTATTCTCATATTCCAATGAGAGCAATCTCAGTCAAATTTTTCAATCCTTTTACAGGGCAATGGCAAACAATACAATGTTATAGAGGGGACAGAAAAGTCTCTATGCTAGGAGACTGGGAAGGATTTGGTAAACTATATGACGAAACAGAACAATCATTAATAGAATTGTAGGTGAGAAAAGGTATCAAGTAAGTACACAATTTAAAGAAGAATGTAAGGCAAATGTAGGGCAATATGAAAAAATAGGAAAAATACATGTAATCGAAGACAACATAGATATTAAATATGATGACAACTTAATAGACTTTAAAATTGAAGACAACTGCTATGTAAATGATAAATTTATTGGAAGTACAGTCGCTAAAAAAATAACAGTAGATATCTTAAATCCTAACAATGAAATTAATTTAGAAAATAAAGAAATTTCTGTTCAGACAGGAATGATAATAAATAATACAGAAGAGACAGTACCTTTTGGAAATTATATTATAGAAAAGCCAGATACAAAAGAATTAAAAGAAAATACAAGTTTTACTGGGTATGATTACATGATTAAATTTAATATTCCATATCAAAATAGAGTAACATACCCGATACCAGCAGGAGAACTATTTGAAGACTTATGCAATCAAGTAGGATTAGAAGCGGGAAATACTAATTTTGTCAATTCAAATTATATGATATTAGGAAATCCTTTTACAAATAATGAAGACTGCAGAACAGTATTAAGTAATATAGCTCAACTAGCTGGAGGATTTGCTAAGATTGGAAGAGATAATAAGCCATATATAATATCATTAAAAAACATTTCCAGCTTGTTAAAAGTAAAAGATGTAAATGCAATGACAGTAAAAAAATTGAACTTAACTATTGTGAAAATGCTATCAGGGAAAAGAGATAATGCAGACGAAAGTTTAGATGGTAACAATTATTTAGAAGACTTTACAAAAAATGAACAATGGGGAGAATTAAATTCACTAATACTAAGTATTTCAGGAGAAGAAGGAGAAAATACGGTAATTCAAGATGATGATAGTGTAGCTAAAAACGGATTAACCGAATTAACTATAGAAGACAACTATTTTTTAATAAATCAAGCAGAAAGAGAGAAGGCTATAACTCCATTATGGAATAGCCTAAAAGGATTAAAGTATTTACCTTTTAAAGTAGAGTATTATGGTTACCCATATCTAGACTCAGGAGACATTATATATATTCAAGATACAAAAGACATAGGTTATATAAGCTATGTATTTAACCATACTTTTACATTTAACGGTGCATACAGCGGAACGTTAGAAACTACAGCAATGACAAAAACACAAACTGCTTACAAAAATACAGTAAATAATAAGACAAAATTCAGACGAGTTGAAAGAAAAATAGACAAAATAAATGGAGAAATCGAAGATGTAATTGAAGAACAAACAGATTTTAGTAATAAGCTATCGAGAGTAAATCAAAACGTTGATGGAATTACTGAAGAAGTACATAGATTATATGATTTTTATAAAGAAATTGAAGGCACAAATGAAATTATACTAGAAGATTGCTTGCCAACAAGTATAGTAGAGTTAAAAATAAGACCAAGCACTGTAGAAAATATATTGTACCCACAGACAACACTATACCCTTCAAGTGAGACTTACCCACATAAAGCAGGAGATGGAGCTACTATTGTATTTGGTGCAAGAACAAGAATTGTAAGCGGAGACATGATTTACCCAAGTGAAAATCAATTTCCATCAAGCAATTTGTTACCAATAGGAGACAGTAGTACCAGAGAGTTTCAATTTTATTTTGGCGAGCCTTTGAGAGTATTTAACAATATATGTGATGAGTTTCAGATAGTATTTAACGAAGAAACAGGAATATGTGAAGCAAAAGTAATCAGAAGAATAGATTACAACAATGGAGTATATACGATATAT
>CALXUX010000086.1 GCA_944391785.1 uncultured Clostridia bacterium | reverse complement strand
GTTGGAGGTGTAAGTGCAGTAATGTATTAAGCTGACCAATACTAATAAATCGAGGGCTTAACCACAATTTTAAAAAAAGGAAAGCAATCGAAGCTAAAACAAACATTTTTCATCTATGTATTTTTGAATGTGCTTAAATAAAAAAGCATACAATAAAAATGAATAAAAATCGAAGAAAAGGCAAAAAATAAAAACAAACTAAGGCAAGCATAAAACAAAAAATAAAAAATACAAAAAAATACTTGCAAAAAAAATTGAAATATAATATAATGCAAAAGTACAAAAAAGTACATTAAAAAGTCAATAATTTTCTGGTGATGATGACATTTAGGGAAATACCTGTTCCCATTCCGAACACAGAAGTCAAGCCTAAATGTGCTGAAAATACTTGCGGGTTACCCTGCTGGGAAGATAAGTTGTTGCCAGATTTTATATAAATTCCTCTTTAGCTCAGTTGGTAGAGCGCTCGGCTGTCGAGCAGATCGCAAGATCAAGAAGTTAGCAGCTCTATAGGGAAACCTATAGATGAAAAAGGTGGCTAAGTCGGTGAAACTCGTAACAAATAATGTTGACGACAATACCGAGCAAGGCGAAAGCTATGTGTAGAGACTTTACACCACCTACCTAAGTCAAAAGATATGGTAAAGAGAAAGTCCAGACTACAAATTATATAAATTAAAATATAATGCTAGTGAAAATTAGTGTAGTGCAGTAACCGATAGGTCGTTGGTTCGAGTCCAACAAGAGGAGCCATAAAAAAATAGCAGATAAGCAATTATCTGTTATTTTTTTGCATGTTCGCTAGTTTTTATCCTAAAAATCATATATAATATAGAGCAAGGATGTGAAAATATATGATAAAAATATGTGAAATATGTAATAGTAAATTTGAAACGAAATCTCATACAAGAATATATTGTTATAATTGTAGTGGTGAATCTACAAGGAATAATAATGAAACAAGGAAGCATCAAAAAACAATATTGCGAAGAAGTATGAAAATACAAGCAATTAAATTATTAGGTGGAAAATGTTCTAGATGTGGATATAATAGATGTATAGATGCATTAGAATTTCATCATGAAAATCCAAATGAGAAAGAATTTAAATTAGGCTCAGGAGAAAGAAAAATAGGAATTGGACATAACAATTTCAATATAGAAACTAACAAAAAAATAACAATTGAAGAAGACTTAGAACGAAGAGATATTACAATAAATGCCATTGCAAAAGAAATTTTAACTGATAAAATTATCGATCCATTCAATGGAATAAAAGATTTAAATAACAAAATTATTAGAGCTGTAAGTAGTCATTTTATAGAAGATCCATTAAGAGTATATCGAGTATCAAGATTTGCAAGTCAATTTGATTTTAATGTAGAGAATAATACTATAAAAATGATGAAAGAACTAAAAAATGAATTATCAAGTTTAGCTGTTGAAAGAGTAAACAAAGAATTAACAAGGGCATTATTAACAAACAAACCATCCAAATTTTTTGATGTATTAAAAAACGCAAATGTTTTAGATATACACTTTAAAGAAATATATGATTTAATCGGAGTAGAGCAACCCCTTAAATATCAACCAGAAGGAGACAGTTATAATCATACGGTATCACCGAAGGAAAAGAAGTTGCAAGCAAAATGCACGAACTAAGAGTATTGTATTTAAAAAATAAAAGTTAGCAAAAAAGAAAAAAATTAAAAAAATAGAAAATGTAAAAAATATATAATATGGAGGAATTTATGGAAATAATATATGGAACAAGTAACCAAAACAAAGTAATCGCAATGACAAAAATATTAAAAGAAAACAATGTAAACGCAAAAATATTCACACTTAAAGAAATAGGATTCAACAAAGAAATAATAGAAAATGGAAAAACATTCGAAGAAAACTCTAGCATAAAAGCAGAAGCAATAAAAACATACTGTGAAGAAAACAACATAAAAGGCAAAATAATACTAACAGATGATGCAGGACTATGCATAGACAAATTAAACGGAGAGCCAGGAGTATATTCAGCAAGATATGCAGGAGAAAACGCAACACAAAAACAAATATTAGAAAAAGTACTAAACAAAATGAAAAAATACCCAAAAGAAGAAGAAAGAACATGCACATTTGTATGTGTACTAACAGCAATAACCCCAAAAGGAGAAAAAATAGTCTCAAGAGGAGAATGTAAAGGTCGAATAGCAAACACTATGGGAAAACTAGGAGGGCTAACTTATATACCAATATTTATCCCAGAAGGATTTAACAAACCATTAAGTGAATTAGACCAAAAAACATATGAATCAACACACAATCATAGAGATATAGCAGTAAAAGAATTAATAAAAGAATTAGAAAAAAGAAATATAAAATGAACCTTAAGGAACGTCCCCAAAGTTCACAAAAGTAAACAAATAATAAAATATTCATACAAACTTAAGAAAAAATAAATAGATTAATAAATACATATATGGTAAAATAGGAAAAAATAAAAGAAGGGAGAATTTTATGAATACTATTTTAAAATGCGAAAATTTATACAAAACATTTGGAAAAAAGGAAATCTTAAAAAATGTGTCTTTAGAAGTTAAAGAAGGAGATATCTTAGGATTTATAGGTCCAAATGGAGCGGGAAAAACTACAACAATAAAGTTAATATTAGGATTACAAAATATAACAAAAGGAAGAGTACTAATAAATGGATATGATGTTGAAAAAGAGTTTACAAAAGCAATTGAAAAGGTAGGAGCAATAGTCGAGAATCCAGATATGTATATGTACCTAACAGGATATGAAAATTTGAAACTAGTTTCAAACTTATACAAAAATATAAGTAAAGAAAGAATTGATAAAATAGTAAGACTAGTGAAACTTGAAAACAGAATAAATGACAAAGTTTCAAAATATTCATTAGGAATGAGGCAAAGGTTAGGGATAGCTCAGGCAATTTTGCATAATCCAAATTTATTAATTTTAGATGAACCAACAAATGGATTAGACCCAGAAGGAATTAAAGAAATGAGAGAACTACTTGTAAGTTTAGCTGAAAAAGAAAAAATGGCAATATTAATTTCAAGCCACAACTTAGCAGAATTAGATAATTTTTGCAATAAAGTATGTATTATAAAAAATGGAGAAGTAATAGAAACCAGTGATATAGAAAATATCAAAAAAGATAAGATAACACATTTCCAAATTTTTGAAGTAAATGATACAAGTAATATTAAAGACATATTAACAGAAAATGAAATAATAATACTAAACAAAACAACATTCAAAATAAATATAGAAAAAGAAAAAGTAGACACAATAGTTGAAAAATTAGTAAAGAGCAAAGTTAGAATATATAGCATAAAAGAAGAAGAAAAAACACTTGAAGAAGCATTTTTTGAAAGAACAGGGGGGAATGTAATTGATTAATTTAATAAAAAATGAATTGATAAAAATTTTTAAGAAAAAAACAATTTATATAACATTAATATTAGTTTTAGCATTTATAATATTTACAAATGTAATGTATAAATATTCAGGAGCTCAAGGAAACTATTATTTTGAATATTCACAAGAATACATAAATAGTCTAAAAGATGAGCTTGCAAAATTAGATCCAAATGAAATATCAGACAATACAATATATATAGATATAAAATCAGAATTAGATATAGCAGAAATATCAAGTCAATTTGAAGCAGACGCATGGCAGAGGCAAATAATAAATCAAAAGTTAGGAACATATATTAGAGAAAAAAATTCAAATGAATATGGTTTAGAAAAAGACCCAGAAAAAGTTCAAGAGTTAGATACAAAAATTCAGCAAATAATGGATAAACTAAAAGAAGAAGACTGGAAATATTTTGCAGAAGAAGAATTAAAAGAAGCGGAAGCCAATTTAGAAACTCTAGAAAACCAAAAAGCTATAGCTGTAGATAAACAACAAATTGCATCATTAGAAAATCAAATAGAAAATGCAAAAATAGACAAAGAAGCCGCAGAATATAGAATAAATCAAAACATAAAATACGGAGCGGATTACTTAAATCAAGCACTAACAGACTATAAAACATGGGCAAAAACAGTAAATGATCAAAAACAAAACTTAGCAAATTTTACATATGAAGAAAAACAACAATATAACACAAGTGTAGAAAATATGAATCTAAACAAATATATATTAGACACAAAAATAGACATAAATAACCAAGAATCATTAAAAGGAATGATACAAAACTTAATAAGCCAATATGGAATATTAATAGTAGTAATAATTGTAATGATTGCAGGAACAATAGTAAGCGAAGAATTTAACAAAGGAACAATAAAACTATTACTTGTAAAACCATATAGTAGAAAGAAAATTCTACTTTCAAAATTCATTACAAGTATAATAATATTAGTATTTACAATATCAGTAGTAATAATAATGGAATTAATAGTAGGAGGAATAATATTTGGATTTGATTCATTATCAGAGCCAGTTGTAAGATATAACTTTAATACCCAATCAATACAAGAACTAAATGTATTTGCTTATTTAGGAATCCAAATCTTAGCACAGATGCCAATGCTAATATTACTATTAACACTTGCCTTTGCAATAAGCACAATATTTGCAAATAATGCTTTAGCAATTACAATATCATTACTTGGGTATATGTCAGGAATGATAATAAATCAATTAATAATATTATATAATTTAAAACCAATGAAATATTTCGTAACAATGAACTGGGATTTAACGCAATTTCTATTTGGAAATTTACCATATATGCAAGGAATGAATATGGTTGGTTCAATAATAATAGATATAGTATACTTAGTAATTATGCTAATACCTACATTAATAATATTTAAAAAGAAAAATATAAAAAATATATAAAATTATAAATAGAGGCTTTATTTGAAATGTTATTAAAAAAAGGATAACAAAGGAGTAAAGTCTCTATTTTTAAAATTATTATCTAGGAATAGCAAAGCTTGGAATACCAGAAGAATAAGGAGCAATATCATAACTTTGAAAAAATATTATTACTTCATTATCTGTCAAATAAAATTGATCTAATTTAAAATTATCTAGTACAAGTTCACAATAATTATCAAAATATTGATTAGTACCATTTTCAATCTCAAAACTTATCTGTTTTACAATTTCTCTTAAAATAAATAATAAATAAGAGCAATCATTTGTGTATATAAAATCAAGTTTAAATTGAGTTCCAGTCTTCATATTCCAATTCCCGAGAAGTTCTTATTGTAGAACCATGGGCACCACCAGAAAATATATATTCATCAAAATATAAGCTAAGAATTGCATCTTTATTATATGTAATAGTATAATCCAAAATAAGTTCATAAACCATTATTGGGAAGCCATTAGAAAAATTTATATCATATTGTTCTTTTGCCATATTAAAAAGATCTTTTTCAGCATACATTTTAGAATTTAAAGCCTTCATTCTATTAAAATAATTAAAGCCGAGATATAGTATAAAAATAATTGTTAGAAACAATTCTAGGATATTCTATTTTATATTTTAAAATTACAACACCTTTATATATTAAATTTTTTTCTAAAGTAATTTTTTCTATTTCAAACATAAAAATCACCTATAAAATAGTATGCAATTTATTCAAGTAAATGTTACAGATAAAAATAATTTAAATAATATAAATAAAAATAAATAAAATACAAAAATCTATTTATCAAATAAAAAAAATCTGATATAATAAACCAAAATAAAAAAATGGAGGCAAACAAATGAAAAACGTAAAAAATCAAAAGGGAATAACTCTAATTACATTATCAATAATAATTATTGTACTTGTAATATTAGCAGGAATAGGAGTAACAAGTGGAATACAAGCAGTAAGATCAGCCCAATATACCGCATTTGAAGCAGAAATGCAAATAATGCAAACAGAAATAAATCAAATAAGAGAGGGAAATACTAATCTAGAAAGTCTAGGCACAGAAATGACACAAGAACAAAAAAACATATTTAATCAACCAGAAGTATCAAATGTTTTAAATACAAAAGAAGGAAACCTTGATGAAATAAAAGCAGGATTTAGATATTATACAGAAGACTATCTAAAAAATGAATTAGAAATAGAAGCGGCAACAAGAGCATACTATATAAACATGGAAAACAGAATAATAATAAGTGAAGAACCAGTAGAATATAAAAAAACAAAATACTATATGCTAGAACAAATGACAAATGGTCTATATAATGTGCAAACAAATAAAACAGCAAATGTAGAATTTCAAGTAAACTATGAAGTTTTAGAGTCAGGGAAAATAAATTTAAACATAACAAACATAACAACTACAGGCTATACAAACAAATGGCAAATAAGATATAAAATAGCAGAAAATAATGACGACAATTGGATTACAACACAAGAATTTGAAGGAAATAACTATACTATACAAGTAGAAGAAAAAGAAAAATATGAAGTACAAGTATTTCATAAAGAAGAACTACAATCAGAAACAAAGCAAATAAATATATCAGGATCATATAATGAAGAAAAACAAGTAAACAGTCCAAGTTTAGGAGGAAACAATGGAAAAGGACTAATACCAATAAAATGGAATGGAGAAAACTGGGAAGTATGTTCTACAGAAGACAAAACTTGGTATAATTACAGTAACCAAGAAATAGAAGTAACAACAGAAGATGGAAAAACAGAAACAGTCCCAGCAATGACTTGGGCAAATGCAATGTTATCAGATGGAACCTACAAAGCAGGAGAAGTAGAAGAAGGACAAGTAGTACAAGAAAACGAACTAGGAAGTATGTTTGTATGGATACCAAGGTTTGCATATAGCATAAATGAATACAAAGTAAAACAAGATCCAGTATTAGAAGATGGTACAACCCAAAATATAACCAATGTAGAATTCTTAAAAGGAACAACAAATGAAGGAACAAGTGGAAACACATACCAAAAAGACTATGACGAAGATAGCATAGCACAAGGAGACCAAACACCAATGATAGTACACCCAAGCTTCACCTTTGGAGAAAAAGAATTAGAAGGAATATGGGTAGCAAAATTTGAAGCAAGTATGGAAGAAGAAAACTTAAACACAGAAGAAAACAATAATGTAATAAATAAAACAGTAAAAATATTACCAAATGCTGAAAGCTGGAGATACATAGATATAGGAAATGCATTTAAAACATGTATAAATATGAATGAATACACAAATTATAAATTATCAAAAGGAGCAAATACACATTTAATGAAAAATAGCGAATGGGGAGCAGTTAGTTATTTATCAGCATCTCAATATGGAAAAGTTCCAACTAAAAATACATCAGGAACAAATGACTCAGGAAAATATCACTCATACACAGGAAATGGAGATTACATATCAAATATAACTCAAAGCACTACAGGAAATATCACAGGTATATATGATATGAATGGAGGAACATGGGAATATGTAGCAGCATTTTGGGATAATGAAGGAGATAACATAAAAACATATGGATCAGAAGACATATTTCCAAACAACAAACTAAATTCTGAATATGAAGAATATTTTGACAAATATGAAGTAGGAGAACAAGAAAAAACGCAAGGTAAAGAAATATGGGAAATGAAATCTACTGAAGGAAATGAGCAATTATATCAAACAGCGAGTAAAAGAGTAGAACTAATGAAAAAAATAAAAGGAGATGCTATGTATGAAGCAATTTCAGAATGGTCATATTTTGGAAGATATTCAAAACCATATAGCATAACAAATGCAGATGGTACAACAACAGAATACGGTGCATATGAATACATAAATTGGCTAAAACCAATTACAAATGAACAAGGAGAGCTAATAAATACTGGAGAAGAAACATTAGGAGAATATGGAAAAAGTCTATATGGAGATGACTACACATTAATAGGAACATATATTTTACCATTTATGCTTAGAGGAGGATATTGGAGTGATAGTACTTCATCAGGAATATTTGCATCAGATGGTCGTGGAGGCAGCACATATAATTATGCACGGTTTTAGACCAGTAATTGTAATATAGCAAAATCAAAAATAAACTAGAAAGGAACAAAATGATAGCAGAAATAATAATAAACACACAAGCAAAAAAACTAAACAAAACATTTGACTATGCAATCCCAAAAGACCTTGAAGACCTAATAACAATAGGATCCAAGGTCCTAATTCCATTTGGAAATAAAAAAGAACTAGAAGAAGGATTTGTAGTCGGAATAAAAAAAGACACAACATATAAAGTAAAAGAAATAGCAAAACTAGAAGGAAGCCTAACAGACAAGCAAATACAACTTGCAAAATGGATGGCAAAAAGATATTTTTGTAATGTCTCAGACTGTATCAAATTAATGCAAACACCAGGAACAAAAACTAAAAACAAAGAAAAACGAATTCAAGAAAAAACAATAAACATTATATCATTAAAAAAATCAATAGAAGAAATAGACTTTCTAATAGAAAACAATCAAATAAAATCAGAAAAGCAGATAAAAATACTAAAATTTGTAAAAGATAATCCAGAAATGACAATACCAGAAATAGAAATGTTCACAAATACATCAAGATCAATAATAAATACATTAATAAAAAATAATTATCTAGAAACAACAGAAAAAAAGATAAAAAGAGACCCATTAGCAGGCAAAAAGGTAGAAAAAACAAAAAAACTAAAACTAACAGAAGAGCAGAATATAGCCTTTGGCAAAATAGAAAAAGCAATAGAAGAAAATAGATATGAAGAATTTTTATTATATGGAGTAACAGGCTCAGGAAAAACAGAAATATATCTGCAATTAATAGAAAAAGTAATAAAAGAAGAAAAACAAGCAATACTACTTGTACCAGAAATATCACTAACACCACAAATGCTCGAAAGATTTATAGCAAGGTTTGGCAAAGAAAAAATAGGAGTTTTGCACAGCAAACTATCAATAGGTGAAAGATTTGACGAATGGAACAAAATAAAGCAAGGAAAAGCAAAAATAATAATAGGAGCAAGGTCAGCAATATTTGCACCAGTAGAAAATTTAGGAATAATAATAATAGACGAAGAACATGATCAATCATATAAATCAGAATCAAATCCCAAATATAATGCAAAAGAAATAGCAAAAAAAATTGCAAAAGAAATCAATATACCTATAATTTTAGGAAGTGCAACACCAGATATAAATACATATTATAAAGCAAAACAAGGAAAAATAACATTACTTAAACTCTCAAAAAGAGCAAATAATTCAAACCTTCCAAAAGTAGAAATAATAGACTTAAAACAAGAACTAGCACATGGAAACCACTCGATGCTAAGCCAAGAATTATATACATCAATAGAACAAAACTTAAAAAACAAACTTCAAACAATTTTATTTTTAAACAGAAGAGGTTTTTCAACATTTATAATGTGCAGAGAATGTGGATATACTGTAAAATGTAAAAACTGTAATATCAGCATGACATATCATAGTTATGAAAACAAATTAAAATGTCATTACTGTGGATATGAAGAAAATATAGTAACAACTTGCCCAGAATGTGGAAGTAAAAAAATAAGATATTTCGGAACAGGAACCCAAAAACTAGAATTAGAAATACAAAAGCAATTCCCAAATGCAAAAACAATAAGAATGGATGTAGACACAGTAACCAAAAAAAATTCATATGAAGAAATACTTGGAAAATTTAAAAATGAAGACATAGATATTTTAATAGGAACTCAAATGGTAGTAAAAGGACACCATTTTCCAAAAGTCACACTAGTTGGAGTAATTGCAGCAGATAGTTCATTAAATATAGATGACTATAGAGCAAATGAAAGAACATTTCAAATACTAACACAAGTTGCAGGGCGAGCAGGCAGAGAAAACTTACCAGGAAAAGTTATAATACAAAGTTATAATCCAGAAAACTTTAGCATACAAACAGCCAAAAAACAAAACTTCGAAGAATTTTATGAAACAGAAATAGCTCTAAGAAAACAGTTGAAATATCCTCCATTTTGCGATATAATATTAATTGGATTTAGTAGTAACAAAGAAGAAACAATTTTGCAAACATCAAAAAAAATGTATGAAGAAATAATGCAAAAATTAAAAAAATATAACAACATACAAATATATAAACCAATGCCATCACCAATAGATAAAATTCAAAATAGATATAGATGGAGAATAATAATAAAATGCAAAATGAATGAAGAAATAAATAGTATCTTAAACCAAATCCTAAACAATCTATATAACAAAAACAATAAAGATATAAGAATAACAATAGACATAAATCCCAATAATATGATTTAAAAAAGTAATAACCAAATAAAAAATTAAACAAATAAAAAAGCAAAAAAGGAGGAACAAAAATGGCAATAAGAAATTTAAGATATGAAGGAGACGAAATCCTAAAGAAAAAATCAAGAGAAGTAGAAATAATAGACGAAAAAATCCAAACACTAATAGACGACATGATAGAAACAATGCACAAATATAATGGAGTAGGATTAGCTGCAGTTCAAGTAGGAATATTAAAAAGAATAGTAGTAATAGATCTTTATGATGACAAAGGACCAATAGTTTTAATAAACCCAGTCATGATAAAAACAAAAGGAGAGCAAGAAGTAGAAGAAGGATGCTTAAGTTTCCCAAATCAATTTGCAAAAATAAAAAGACCAGCAGAAGTAGTAGCAGAATACACAGACAGAAAAGGAAACAGAGTAAGAGTAAAAGCAAAAGAACTACTAGCTCAAGCAATAAGCCATGAACTAGACCACCTAGAAGGAGAACTATTCATAGATAAAATAATACCAGGAACACTAGAATATATAGAACAAGAAAATGAAAACTAAAAAACCTTAAAATAAAAAAACAGAAAAGAGGTTATAGAATGAACATAATATTTATGGGAACACCAGACTTTGCAGAAGAAAGTCTAAAAGCAATATATAATGCAGGACACAACATTTTAGCAGTAGTAACAAATCCAGACAAACCAAAAGGAAGAGGAATGAAAACAATTTCATCACCTGTAAAAATATTTGCACAAGAAAAAAATATACCAATATTCCAGCCTCAAAAAATACGAAACAATCAAGAAATTATAGAACAAATAAAAAAACTAAATCCAGAAGTAATATGTGTTGTAGCATATGGTAAAATATTACCAAAAGAAATATTAGAAATACCCCAATATGGGTGCATAAACGTTCACGGATCACTTCTACCAAAATACAGAGGAGCAGCACCAATTCAATGGGCAATATTAAATGGAGACAAAAAAACAGGAATAACAACAATGTATATGGACGAAGGAATGGACACAGGAGACATTATATTAAAAGAAGAAGTAGAAATAGAAGAAAATGAAACCACAGGAGAGCTATGGGACAAACTAAAAACTATAGGAGGAAAATTACTTGTAAAAACACTAGAAGAAATAAAAAACGGAACAGCCCCAAGAATAAAACAAGGAGAAGACTATAGCATAGCACCAATGTTAGATAAAAAAATATCTAAAATAGATTGGCAAAATCAAACAGCAAAACAAATCAAAAACCTAGTAAGAGGACTAAACCCAATAATGGGAGCATATGCATTTTACGAAAACAAAAAAATAAAATTCTGGAAAGTAGATATAGCAGAAAATCTACAAAAAAAAGAAAAAGCAATAGGAGAAATAATAATTGCAGACCCAAAACAAGGATTATATATCAAAACAAAAGAAGGAATAATAAAAGTACTTGAAATACAAGGAGAAAACGCAAAAAGAATGAATATAAAAGATTATTTACTAGGAAATAAAATGCAAGAAGGAAAAATTTTTAGTTAATTATGAACTTTAGGGACGTTCCGTTACAATTCACGGCTTAAAACAGGCCGCCATCTAAGGCTTTATTTATATAAAATTTATTCCATTCCTCGGCTCAATACGTGATTTAGCCCTTCTAAATATAAAACAAACGAGCCTCTCGCGACTACTACGCGCTTCCTCATTTATTTTATATTAAGAAGGGCTACAATCACTCCAATCACATTCGTCATTCCATAAATTTTATATAAATAAAGCCTTAGATGGCTACTCTACATTTAAAAATTACGGCTGTAAATAGTAACGACGTTCCTTAAAGTTCACTTAATTTTTTACAAAAATAGTTGTAAAATTAAAGAAAAATTGATATACTTATAACATATTAAAATATTTGAAAATGATGAGTAACCAAGTTACAAAAAGGAGGTCATTATGGAAGAAGAAAAAAGCCAAGAAAATTTAATTGAAAACGAAAATACAGAAGAAATAGCAGAAAATGAAGGAATAGAAATATCATCAGATGTAATTGCAGTAATCGCAGGAGTTGCAGTATCAGAAGTACAAGGAGTATCAGGAATGGCAGGAAGTTTTGCAGGAGGAATAACAGAAGTATTAAGTGGAAAGAAAAACTTAGCCAAAGGAATTAAAGTAGAAAAAGAAGAAGAAAATGTAAAAATTGATGTAAACATCATAGTTGAATATGGTTCAAGAATACCAGATGTAGCATTTGAAATTCAAAACAGAGTAAAAAAATCAGTAGAAAACATGACAGGATTAAAAGTAGAAGAAGTAAATGTTCACGTACAAGGAGTAAATACAGACATAGTAAAACAAGAAGAAAAAGAAGAAGAAAATAATAACGAAAACATACAACAATAAATTGTAAAAATATATAATCTAAAAAAGGTGAAAAACCTGAAAGGAGAAAAAAATGAAAATTATAGAAAAAATCGCATTAATACTTTATTCAAATATAATATTAATATTATCAATTATATTATGTTTAATGATATTTGGATGGTTAGACATAGAAACAGTAGGAAACATAGTAGAAAAAGGTTTAACACAAGACCCAGCATCAAAAATAATATTAGGAATAAGTATAGTATTTATATTACTATCAATAAGATGTATATTCTTTGATCCAACATCAAAACAAGAATTAAAGGACAAGCAAGGAGTATTACTAGAAAATGAAAACGGAAAACTAATGATATCAAAAGAAACAATAGAAACACTAGTAGACTCAGTCGTAAAAGGATTTGAAAACGCAGAAGAAATATCAACAAAAGTAGATTTAGATAAAGAAAACAATGTAAAAATATATGTAAATCTAACAGTAAACTCAAATGCAGTAATAAAAGATTTATCAGCAAACTTACAAGACAGAATAAAAGAAAAAGTAAAAAAATCAACAGACTTAGAAGTAAAAGAAGTAAACATATCAGTAAAAAAAGTAGCACCAGCACCAAAACAAGAAGAAGCATAAATCTGCAAATGAAAAGGCGAAGTAACAATTAGAAAAATAGAAAAATCCTTGTAACTTTCGCAAGGTAAATAAATTAAAAGAAAGGGATAACATTATGGAAGATTTTAAAAAAATATTAGGAAAATACTGTGGTGCCATAATAGGAATTATTATTGCAATAATAATACTTGCAACAAGATTATATGATTTAATAATAGGAATATTAGTAATACTTGCAGGAGCATTTATAGGAAATTATGTTCAAGCAAATAAAGATGAGGTAAAAACAAAATTAAAAAATTGGATAGACAAAATGTAAAAAACAAAAAAGAAAGGGAACAAAAATGAATAGATCAGCAATGAGAGAACAAGCATTCAAAATAATATACAGTTTAGAAATACAAAAAGAACCAAACAAAATAGAACAAGTAGAATTATATTTTGAAAGCAATAATATAAAAAATGAAGAAGCAAAAAACTATATAATAGATGCAGTACAAGGAATAGAAAAAAACAAAAAAGAAATAGATAAAAAAATAGAAGCAAATCTAAAAGAAAACTGGAAATTTGAAAGAATATCTAAAATAGACTTATGCCTATTAAGACTTGCAATTTACGAAATAAAATACAAAGAAATACCATACAAAGTAGCAATAAATGAAGCAGTAGAACTTGCCAAAAAATATGGTGAAGACACATCAAAAAATTTCGTAAATGGAATATTAGCAAGCATAGTAAAAGAATAAAATTAAAATGCAACCTGATAAAAAGAAAGGAAAAAAATGAATTACGAAAATTTAGCCGTATCAGTAACAGAATTAAATAAATATATTAAAGAAAAAATAGCAAGTGATGAAGCATTATCAAATATAATAGTAAAAGGAGAAATATCTAATTTCAAAAATCACTATACAGGTCATATGTATTTTACATTAAAAGATGAAAATTCTTTAATAAAATGTATAATGTTTAAAACATATGCACAAAAATTAAACTTTATGCCAAAAGACGGAATGAAAGTATTCGCATTTGGTGGAGTATCAGTCTTCGAAAGAGATGGAATATACCAAATATATGTAAAAGCAATGCAAGAAGATGGTATAGGAGCACTTTATAAACAATATGAAAAACTAAAGCAAGATTTAGAAAAGCAAGGTCTATTTGACCAAAGCCACAAAAAGAAAATTCCACAAATGCCAAAAATAATAGGTGTATTAACATCTAAAACAGGATCAGTTATAAGAGATATAATAAATGTTAGTACAAGAAGAAATCCTAATGTATATATCAGACTATTTCCAGTACCAGTGCAAGGTGAAGATGCTTCTTCAAAAATTGCAAAAGGAATACAAATAATGAATGAAAAAAAATTAGCAGATGTAATAATTCTAGCAAGAGGAGGAGGCTCACTTGAAGATTTGTGGCCATTTAATGAAGAAATAGTAGCACATGCCATATATAATTCTGATATTCCAATAATATCTGCTGTAGGTCATGAAACAGATTTCACAATAGCAGATTTTGTATCAGACTTAAGAGCACCAACACCTTCAGCTGCTGCAGAACTTGCAGTACCAGATATATATGAGCTAAAACAAAAAATAAACACATACAAAAATAGGCTAAAAATATTATTAAGCAAAAAATTAGAAATAATGAAATTAAGATATGAAAAAGTAGCATCTAGCAAAATATTTAAAGAACCAGAAAAACTTTTTTATGATGATTATATAAAACTAGATAATATAATTAAAAATCTACAAAATTTAATAGGAGCAAAACAGCAAAAAGAAAAAACAAAATACATAGAACTAGTATCAAAACTAGATGCTCTAAGCCCACTAAAAACACTAACAAGAGGATATTCAATAATTGAAGCAAACAATAAAATAATAAAAAGTGTAAAAGAACTAAAAAAAGAACAAGAAATAGAAATAAGATTAATAGATGGAAAGAAAAATGCTAAAATAATATAATAATAAACTACAAAAAACAATAAAAAGCTAAAATAAAACTTAAGACAAAGTAAACTAAAAAAGAAAGGATAAATAGCCCATGGATAAAAAAACAAAAATTATTATAGGGATATTAATAACATTAATAATTATTATAATACTAGTTGTGCTATATAGAGTATTAGTAATAATACCAAACGAAAATACAACAATAGACACATATAGCATGCAAGATACAAACAATATTACTGAAAAAGCAGAAGAAAACCAAACTGAAAATGAAATTGCAGAAAATGAAATAAATGGAAATAACACAGAAGAAGAAGTTCAAAACACAAATATAACAGAACAAACACAGCAAAACACTCAAAATCAAGTAACGGGAAAAGAAGAACAAGAAAGTAA
Source organism: uncultured Clostridia bacterium (assembly GCA_944391785.1). Taxonomy (GTDB): domain Bacteria; phylum Bacillota; class Clostridia; order TANB77; family CAG-508; genus CAG-269. Next base: position 12,618 of record CALXUX010000086.1, on the reverse strand, counting down.
CCAAGAAAACAATGGAATAAATAAAGAACAAAAAGCAATAGAACTTGCAAAAAAAGCTTGGGGAGAAAACAGTGATGCATATACATTTTCTATAGATTATATAGAAGGTAATATATACCATGTCCAAGTCATATCAAATGCACAAACAATTGGATATTTTGATGTAAATATGGAAACAGAAGAAGTAAAAGAAATAACAAATTAAATTTTTCTAAAATAAAACAAAAATAAAACAAAAATAAAACTCTAAAAATATAAAATCAAAAATAAAATAAAAACAGAAAATGGCAAAATAGAAGCAAAACGAAAACCAAAAAAGGAGGATAATACGAAAGTATTAAGAAAAAAATGGCAAAAGTAAATAGTTTTGAAGAAAACATGGAAAAATTAGAAAAAATAGTAACAGAATTAGAAAAGGGAGACTTAAATCTAGACGATTCAGTAAAAAAATTTGAAGAAGGAATAAAAGTATCAAAAGAATGTAACAAAATGCTAGAAGAAGCAGAAAAAAAGATAACAATATTAATAAACGATGAAAATGGAATAAAAGAAGAAAAGCCAATAGCAGAAGAAAACTAAGTAAAAGTTGTAAACTTTAAATAAAAATAAGCCTCATAAGCAAATGAAAATAAAAAGGAGACGTTAAAAATGGAAAACAATTTTATAGCATTCGTGCAAAATAAATACATAGTTATTCCATTTCTATTATGGTTTGGAATACAAACATTCAAATTAATATATGACCTAGTAACAACAAAAAAATTTAATTTTAAAAGAATAATGGGAGCAGGAGGAATGCCAAGCTCTCATTCTGCTGTAGTTTGTGGTCTTGCAACATTAATCGGAAAAGACGAAGGAGTAGGATCACCAATATTTGCACTATCACTAATACTTGCATTTGTTGTAATGTATGATGCAGCAGGAGTAAGAAGAGCTGCAGGAAAACAAGCAAAACTATTAAACAAAATAGTAGAAACAAAAGGATTAACAGGTGTAGAAGTATCTGAAAGATTAGTAGAAGTATTAGGTCATACACCTCTGCAAGTAATAGTAGGAGCAGCCATAGGAATAATTGCAGGATTAATATTTTAAAGTAAAAGATATTTTAATGTAGGTAAAAAAGATTTAATATTCTAAAAAACAGGAGGTGTAATATGACAGACATAGAAATTGCACGAAACACAAAATTAGAAAAAATAACAGAAATAGCCAAAAAAATAGAATTAACAGAAGATGATATAGAACAATATGGAAAATACAAAGCAAAAATATCTGAAAACGTATATAAAAGATTAGAAAACAAAAAAAATGGAAAATTAATACTAGTAACAGCAATAAGCCCAACACCACTAGGAGAAGGAAAAACAACAATGTCAATTGCAATAGCAGATGGTCTAAGGAAAATTGGTAAAAAATCAATACTAGCCCTAAGAGAACCATCACTTGGCCCAGTATTTGGAATAAAAGGAGGAGCAACAGGAGGAGGAAGAACACAAGTTGCACCAATGGAAGAAATAAACTTACACTTTACAGGAGACTTGCACAGCATAACATCAGCAAACAACTTACTTTCAAGCCTAATCGATAACCACATATACTTTGGAAATAGCCTAGGAATAGAAAAAGTAACCTGGAAAAGATGTGTAGATTTAAATGACAGACAACTAAGAGAAGTAGAAACAGGTCTTTCAGGAGAAAAAAACATAGTCCCAAGAAGAGATGGATTTGACATAACAGTAGCATCAGAAATAATGGCAATACTATGCCTATCAAAAGATTTAAAAGATCTAAAAGAAAACTTAGGAAATATAATAATAGGATATAAAAAGCAAGGAGATCCAGTTTTTGCAAAAGACCTAAAAGCAAATGGAGCAATGGCAGTACTTTTAAAAGACGCTATAAAACCAAACCTAGTACAAACACTAGAACACACACCAGCAATAATCCATGGAGGGCCATTTGCAAACATAGCCCATGGATGTAATAGTATAATTGCAACAAACTTAAGCCTAAGACTTGCAGACTACACAATAACAGAAGCAGGATTTGGAGCAGACCTTGGAGCCGAAAAATTCTTAAATATAAAATGCAGAAAAGCAGGATTAAAACCAGACGCAGTAGTAATAGTTGCAACAATAAAAGCATTAAAATACCATGGAGGAGTACCAAAAGACGATATACAAAAAGAAAACATAAAAGGCCTAGAAGAAGGATTAGAAAATTTATATAGACATATAGAAAACCTAAAAGAAAAATTCGGATTAAATGTAATAGTAGCACTAAACAAATACAATCAAGACACAGAAAAAGAAATAGAAACCTTAAAAGAAAACCTAAATAAAAAACAAATACCTCTAAGCATAGTAGAAGCATGGGAAAAAGGAGGAGAAGGAGCAACAGACATAGCAGAAAAAATAGTAAAACTCGCAGAAAAACAAGAAGATTTCAAATACATATATAACTTAGAAGAACCAATAAAGCAAAAAATCAAAAAAATTGCAATAAAAATATATGGTGCAAAAGAAGTAGAATACTCTCCAGAAGCAGAACAACAAATAGAACAAATAGAAAAATTAGGATATAAAAACCTTCCAATATGTATAGCAAAAACACAATACTCATTCTCAGACGACCCAAAAAACTTAGAATGCAAAGGCGAATACAATATTCACATAAGAAAAATAGAACTAAAAGCAGGAGCAGGATTTATAGTAGCAATAACAGGCAAAATAATGACAATGCCAGGCTTACCAAAAGTACCAGCAGCTGAAAATATCGATATAGACGAAAACGGAAATATAATAGGAATATTTTAAGAAAATGGTCAATTGGGGACAGGTCCCAATTGACCATATTAAAAAATAATTCACAAAATAGTATAAAAAGAAAAAACAAACAAATAATATCAAAAAAGGAGTTGATATTATTATGTTTAATTTCAGAACAGATCTAGCATCAGAAAGGCGAGAACTATACAAAAAAGCAAACAGTCTAGAAGATGAAATAGATGGAATAGAGAGTCAAAAAGAAGAAATTTCAGAAAAAATACAAATAGAGAGAGTAAAAATAACAAACGAAAATGGTGAAAAAGCAATAGGTAAACCAAAAGGAAACTATATAACAATTGATATCAAAAAACTAAAAATAGCACAAGAGGAAGAAATAGATAAATTTTCAGAGGTTTTATCAAATGAGTTAAGAAATATATTAGATGCACACATAGATAAGCAAGGAGAAATTATAGTAGTAGGTTTAGGAAATATCTATGTTACACCAGATGCATTAGGCCCAAAAGTAATAAATGAAATAGAAGTAACGAGGCACTTTATAAATTATATGCCTCAATATGTAAAAGAAGGAACAAGAAAAGTATGTGCCATTTCACCTGGTGTATTAGGAACAACAGGGATAGAAACAGTAGAGATATTAAAAGGTATAGTGGACAATATTCATCCTAAACTTGCAATAGTAATAGATGCTTTAGCTTCAAGAAGTATAGAAAGAATAAGTAGCACAATACAAATATCAGATACAGGAATAGTTCCAGGGGCTGGAGTAGGAAATAAAAGAGCAGAAATAAGCAAAGATACTTTAGGAATACCGGTAGTTGCAATAGGAATTCCAACAGTTGTAGAAACAGCAGTACTTGTAAATGATTGTTTAGATTTATTTATAACAAAACTTCAAGAAAATGCTGAATCAAATAGTTATTTAAATAAATTAAAAGAAGAAGATAATTACGAACAAATAAAAGAAGTATTATTACCAAAAGATTATAATTTAATAGTTACACCAAAAGAAATAGATGGATTAATAGAAAATATGTCAAATATTGTAGCAAGAGGAATAAATAATGCAGTATAAAAAAATATTATAAAAAAATATTTACAACATAAAAATGTAATAGTATAATTTTATTAAATAAAAAAAGCAAGGTAGGAAAATAAATGGAAGAAAAACAAAATTTAAAAAATGTATCAAAAAGTACCAATGAAGATACTAATCAAAACTTAAGTATAGAAGAACTATTAAAAAAACTAAGAAAAGAAAAAAATTGGTCATACTTAGAACTACAGGAACAATTAAACAGTAGAGGACTAGAATTGCAAGAAAAAGACATAAAAAAATGGGAATGGGGGTTAAAATACCCAGATTTAAATACAATATATAAATTATCAGAAATTTATATGGTCCCAAGTGAAGACTTCGTACAAGCTAAAAATAATAGTTACAAACATGGTTTTAATTCAGTTCATATAAAAATTATAAATTGGATATGCTATATAACAGGAGCATCATTTAAAATTGTAAATTGTTTAATGTATATACTAATGGGATTTGCATTAATTTATGCATTGATATTTTTTATGGGAAAAGTAAATTTATTTTTTAATAGTAGATAGTAGTAGATAAAGGTAAATAAAAAATAGAGAAAAACTACAAAAGTAGTATAGAATTCTCTATTTTTTATTATTTATAAAAATTTAAAATTAAAGCACATTATACTTATTTTAACATACTCTATAAAAATAATACTTACAAAATAACATAATGTTTATCATCTGTAAGGCCAATTAACCAAACAGGAGAAACATCAAAAAAATCAGCAATTTTCATAACAACACTAACAGTTATATCCTTATTTTTTGCATTAGCATATTTAGAAATAGTACCTTTAGATTTAAATCCAAGGTTATGTGCAATATCTTCATAATTCATATCAGATTCTTTTAATAATTCTGAAAATCTAGCAGCAAAAACATCTTTCAACGCAAATACCTCCTATTTAAAAATCAATTAAATTATAACATGACAAAAAGATTTTGTAAATATTCAAAAAAATATTTCGACAAATTTCGACAAAAAACGCCGAAAAACAGCTTATTTGAGACGTTTTTTAAAATTTAACCTTAAGTATAAAAAAGTTAAAAAAACTTGACAAAAAGATAAAGATATTGTAAAATGTTTCCATAAAAGAAACGAAAAATAAATAATAAGGAGAAAATAAAAAAAATGGATGCACAAAATATAGGAAAAAAAGTAGAACAATTAATAAAATTAAATAATATGGAAATATCAGAAATAGCAAAAAAATTGCAAATATCAGAAAAAGAACTAAGAAACAAAATTGAAGGAAAAGATGAATTTTATGTAAGTGAAGTAATTGAATTAACAGAAATTTTTAAACTAGACATAAAAACAGTAGCAGAAATTTTTTTTAATGACCAAATAACAAATATAAATGAAAGACCAAAAGAAGAAAATAAACTAAGCTAAAATATTCATTTAATATACCAAAAGTAAAGAAACTTGCAAAAAAAAGCAAGTTTTCTTTACTTTTTGAACATTTTGCTATATAATATACAAAATAAAAATGATAGGAGAGATTATAATGCAAGAAAATAACAACAAAACAGAAAAACAAAATCAAGAGCAAGAATTAGATATAAACCACCTAATGCAAATAAGAAGAGAAAAATTAGAAGAACTTCAAAAAGAAAACAAAGATCCATTTGAAATAACAAAATTTGAAATAACAACTTCAGCAGGAGAAATAAAAGCAAACTATGAAAAATTTGAACAAAAAGATGTAACAATAGCAGGAAGAATAATGGCAAAAAGAATAATGGGAAAAGCATCATTTTGCACAATACAAGATCAAGACGAAAAAATACAAAGTTATGTCAGCATAAATGACTTAGGAGAAGAAAGTTACAAACAATTCAAAACATTTGATATAGGCGATATAATAGGAATAACAGGATTTGTATTCAAAACAAGAACAGAAGAAATATCAGTACATGCAAAAGAAGTTGTACTACTTTCAAAATCACTAAGACCATTACCAGAGAAATTTCAGGGATTAAAAGACACAGACTTAAGATACAGACAAAGATACACAGACTTAATAATGAAACCAGAAGTAAAAGAAACATTTTTACTAAGAAGTAAAATAATAAGCAATATAAGAAAAATCCTAGAAGAAAAAGGATACTTAGAAGTAGAAACACCAATACTAAACACAATCTCAGGGGGAGCAACAGCAAGACCATTTATAACACACCACAACAGTCTAAATATAAACATGTATCTAAGAATAGCACTAGAATTAAACCTAAAAAGGTTAATTGTAGGAGGATTTGGAAAAGTATATGAAATAGGAAGAGTATTCAGAAACGAAGGAATGGATATAAGACACAATCCAGAATTTACAATGCTAGAACTATATGCAGCATACCAAGACTATCAAGACATGATGGATATAACAGAAGAGTTATTTTCAAAAACAGCAATGGAAGTACTAGGAACAACAAAAATAAACTACCAAGGAAAAGAAATAGACTTAGCACCAGGCTGGAGGCGTATAACAATGATAGACTCAATAAAAGAAGTGACAGGAATAGACTTTAATCAAATCCAAACAGACGAAGAAGCAGTAAAACTTGCCAAAGAAAAAGGAATAGAGATCCCAGACAAAACAAAAGAAACAAGAGGAGATGTAATAAGCTTATTCTTTGATGAATACGTAGAAAAAACACTAATCCAACCAACATTTATATATGACTATCCTGTTGAAATATCACCACTTGCCAAAAAATCAGTAAAAGACAAAAGAATGACAGAAAGATTTGAAGTATTTATAGATGGAAGAGAATATGGAAACGCATTCTCAGAATTAAATGATCCAATAGACCAATACGAAAGATTCAAAAAACAAGTAGAAGCAAGAGAAGCAGGAGACGAAGAAGCAGGAATGATGGACGAAGACTATATCCAAGCACTAGAAATAGGTTTACCACCAACAGGAGGATTAGGAATAGGAATAGATAGATTTGTAATGTTACTAACAAATAGCAGTTCAATAAGAGATGTACTACTTTTCCCAACAATGAAGCCATTAAACTAATTAAATAAAATAAAAAAATAAATAAAAAACATAACAAAAATAAAGGAGAAAAAATGTGGGGAGCAATAATAGGAGATTTAGCAGGCTCAATATATGAATATGAACAAACAAAATCTATAAAATCAGTAAAAACACCAAACATAATACCAGAAAATAGTTTTTATAGTGATGATACTATATTAACTATAGCAATATTAGATGCAATTCAAAATGATAGAAATTATGAAAAATATTTAAGAGAATATGGAAAAAAATATATTAATTACAAACCTCAATTTTCTCCATATTTTAAATCTGCTTTCTCACCAGGTTTTATAAAATGGCTAAATAAAGAAAATGCAGGAAATAGTATAGGAAATGGTGCAATGATGAGAATATCACCAATTGGATATTGTTTTAACTCAAAATATGAAGTAATAAAAAACGTAGAACTTGCAACAATTCCATCTCATAATTCAAAAGAAGCAATAGAATGTTCAAAAATTATAGCTTTAATAATATATTATGCAAGAAGTGGATATAGCAAAGAGCAAATAATTAAAAAACTAAACATAAAAATAGAATATAAATCTTTTTCAAAATTCAATTCAACTTGTAGTCAAACCATAAATAATTGTTTATTTGCATTATTTACTTCTAGAAATTTTGAAGAAAGTATAACTAAAGTTTTATCTTTTGGAGGAGATACTGATACAAATGCTTGTATTGTTGGCTCAATGGCAGAAGCTATGTTCAAAATCAATCCAGATTTAATAAAACAAGCCAGGCAAAAAATTCCAGAAGAATTTAATAAAATTATAGATAAAGCATATAAAATAATACAACCTGAAAAAGATGATTTTGAAAGATAATTAAAATTTTTTAGATAAGGAGTATATATGTTTAATTTTCAATTTGATAAAAGAATGATATATATCATATTAGGTATATTAATATTAGCTGCAATAATGCAATATGCAGCAAATCCAGGAGCTCTATTTGGGCTACTATTATCAGCACCAGCAGTATTAATAGCAATAACATTTCACGAATTTGCACATGCATTTGTTGCAGATAGACTAGGGGATGATACAGCAAGAAGAGAAGGAAGATTAAGTTTAAATCCATTTAGCCATTTAGATCCAATAGGAACTCTAATGTTACTTGTTGCAGGATTTGGATGGGGAAAACCAGTTCATGTTGATCCAAGAAATTACACAAGAAAAATGCCAATGGATAAATGTGAAGCAATAGTATCAGCAGCAGGACCAATAATGAATATAATACTTGCAATAATATTTGCCATAATTTATATGGCAGTATATAAATTTGGAAGTATGCAATTTTTATCATCAGATGTTGGATATATTATAAGGACAATTTTACAAAGTATAGTTATAACAAATGTAGGGTTAGGAATATTTAACCTAATTCCATTACCACCACTAGATGGTTCAAAAATAATTATGCCATTTTTGCCTTATAATGCTAAACAATGGTTTATAAATAATGAAGGAATATTTTATATAATATTTGTAATTATATGGATAACAGGAATAGCAGGAACAATAATTTCTCCAATAATAAATATAGTAGGTACAGGAATTTTAAAACTTGCAGGACTAATATTCGGAATAGGAAGTTAAAAAATTCTAAAATTATTATAAATAAAAAAACTTATAAACAATAAAAAAATAGAAATAAAAAAGAAAGGTAAATAATGAAAGATATAATTACACTCGGAATTGAATCAAGTTGTGACGAAACCTCTGTAGCCGTTGTAAAAAACGGTAGAGAGGTTTTGTCTAATATAATAGATACCCAAATACCAATACATGAAAAATATGGAGGAGTTGTACCAGAAATAGCATCAAGAAATCATATAGAAGCAATTTCAAGAGTAACAAAAAAAGCAATTAAAGAAGCAAAAATTCAATTTTCTGATATAGATGCAATAACTCCAACATATGGACCAGGATTAGTAGGAGCACTTCTTGTAGGATTATCATATGCAAAAGCTCTAAGTTTTGCAATAAATAAGCCATTAGTTGGAGTAAATCATATAGAAGGACATATTGCAGCAAATTATATAACACACAAAGAATTAAAACCAGAATTTTTATGTATGATGATGTCAGGAGGAAACACTCGGAATAATCCAGATAAAAGACTATACAAAATTTGAAGTATTAGGAAAAACAAGAGATGATGCAATAGGAGAAGCATTTGACAAAGTAGCAAGAGTAGTAGGATTAGGATATCCTGGAGGTCCAAAGCTTGACAAACTAGCCAAAAGTGGAATTCCAGAATACAACTTACCAAAAACACACTTTGAAAATTTAGACTTTAGTTTTAGTGGAATAAAAACAGCAGTAATCAACTTAAATCACAAAATTCCAAATATAAATAAAGCAAATTTAAGTGCAAGTTTTGAAAAAGCTGTAACAGAAGTATTAATAGAAAACATAAGAAAGGCATTAGATAAAACTTCAATCAAAACAATAGCATTAGCAGGAGGAGTATCAGCAAATAGTTACATAAGATCAGAATTTCTAAAATTAGAAAAAGAAGGATATAAAATATACATGCCAGACTTAAAATTGTGCACAGACAATGCAGCAATGATTGCATCAGCAGGATATTATAACTATATCGCAGGAAAACGTGATGATTTGACATTAAATGCTGTACCAAATTTAAAATTATAAAATAAAAAGAAAAAGGTGAAATAAATGTCAATATATGCAATAGCAGATCTCCACTTATCATTCCAAGAAAATAAGCCAATGAGCATATTCGGAGAAAACTGGAAAAACCATGAAGAAAAAATAAAAAAAGATTGGAAAGAAAAAGTACAAGAAACTGATGTAGTTTTACTTCCAGGAGATTTTTCTTGGGCAATGGATTTAGAAAATACATATCAAGACTTCGAATATTTAAACAATTTGCCAGGAAAAAAGATAATGCTAAAAGGAAATCATGACTATTGGTGGACCACAGTTACAAAAATGAAAAAATTTTTAGAAGAAAAAAACTTCAAAAACATAAAAATACTATACAACAATAGTTATGAATGTGAAAATAAAATAATAGTTGGTACAAGAGGATGGACAATTTCAGATGAAGAAGAAGACAAAAAAATAATAAACAGAGAAATAATAAGATTTGAAATGTCAATAAAAGATGGAATACAAAAATATGGGACAGAAAAAGAAATAATAGCTGTAATGCATTATCCACCAATAACAATACATCAGATACAAAAAAACGAAACAACAGAATTTATAAAAATAATGCAAAAATACAATATACAAAAATGTATATATGGACATTTACACGGTGCATCAATAAATGAAGCGGTGCAAGGTAAAGCATATGGAATAGAATTAAAACTAGTAAGTGCAGATGCACTTAACTTTAAATTATATTCTATATAAAATAAAAGTAAAAAATCACATTAAGGTAGTACTTGAAAGGAATGATAGTCTATGGATTTAACTAAAGATGTAAAATATATTAAAGGAGTTGGACCTAATAGAGTTTTATTATTAAATAAATTAAATATTTATACACTAAAAGATTTAATAACATATTATCCAAGAACCTATGAAGATAGAGGAAAAGTAAAACCTTTAGCAGAGTGCATAGATGGAGAAGAGCAGACAATTGAAGTTATAGCATGCTCTAAAGTTTCAGAAATAAGGCTTCCAAGAAAAACTATGCAAAAACTAATAGCAAGAGATGAAACAATGTCTTGCATAATTACATGGTTTAATCAATCATATTTAAAAAATAAATTTGAAATAGGTAAAAAATATAGATTTTACGGAAAAATTAATTACAAATATGGAAAAATCGAAATTAATTCACCAGTATTTGATGAAATAGATAAAACAAAAAACACAGGTAAAATTGTTCCAATATATCCACTAACATATAATTTATCACAAACTACATTAAGAAGAATAATGGAAAATGCAATGATTGAAATAAAAGGAAAACTAGAAGAAACATTACCAGACTATATTATTAAAGAATATAAATTAACAGATATAAATACTGCAATAGAAATGATACATTTTCCAAAAAAACCAGAAGACTTTGCAATAGCAAGAAAAAGATTAGTATTTGAAGAACTTTTCTCTATGCAACTTGCACTTCTTGCACTAAAAAATAGTTACTTAAAAGAAGAAAAAGGGATACAATATAGCAAAAATGTATCAGTCAAAGACTTAAGTAAAGAATTTCCATTTGAATTAACAGGTGCACAAAAAAGAGTATTAGATGAAATAGAAAAAGACATGGAAAGCGACAAATGTATGAATAGATTACTACAAGGAGATGTTGGCTCAGGAAAAACAGCAGTTGCAATGTGTGCTGCATACAAAGCAGTAAAAAGTGGATATCAAGTTGCAATAATGGCACCTACAGCTATTTTAGCAACACAACATTTAGAAAATTTTAACAAAACATTAGAAAAAAAGAACATAAAATGTGAACTTTTAATATCTGCAATTACAAAAAAGAAAAAAAATGAAATATTAGAAAGATTAAAAAATGGAGAAATAGACATAATAATAGGAACACATGCTTTAATAGAAGACAATGTTCAATTTAAAAAATTAGGACTAGTTGTAACTGATGAACAACATAGATTTGGAGTAAAACAAAGATCAAAAATTGCAGAAAAAGGGAAAAATCCAGACATATTAGTAATGTCAGCAACACCAATACCAAGAACTCTAGCACTTATTTTATATGGAGATTTGGATATATCTATAATAGATGAATTACCACCAAACAGAAAAAAAATAGAAACATATGCAGTAAATAAAAGTTTCCAGCAAAGAGTAGATAATTTTATACAAAAACAAATAGAGCAAGGTAGACAAGCATATATAGTTTGCCCACTAGTAGAAGAAAATGAAGAACAAGATTTAAAATCAGTAATCGAAATTTGCAAAAAATACCAAACTGAAATTTTTCCACAATATAGAGTAGAATATCTTCATGGAAAAATGAAGCCAAAAGAAAAAGATGAAATAATGTTAAAATTCAAAAACAAAGAAATTGATATATTAATATCTACAACAGTAATAGAAGTAGGAGTAGATGTTCCAAATGCAAATATAATGGTAATAGAAGATGCCCAAAGATTTGGACTTGCAGCTTTGCATCAATTAAGAGGAAGAGTAGGAAGAGGAGAATATCAGTCATATTGTATTTTAATATATGAACCAAAAGGTGAAAATATAAAAAAGAGAATGAAAGTAATGTGTGAGACAAACGATGGATTTATTATATCTGAAAAAGACTTAGAATTAAGAGGATCAGGAGATTTTTTTGGAACTATGCAATCAGGATTACCAGAGTTTAAAATTGCAAATTTATTTGAAGATATGGCAGTTTTAAAACAAGCACAAATAGCAGCACAAAAAGTGATTGAAGAAAATGGGGTGGAAAAAGAAGAGAGATTGCAAAAACTAGTTGAGGATAAGTTTAAAGATAGGATAGAAATATAAGATTTTAAAAAGTATAATCGTACAGAAATCGTACAGAAAATTGACTTTTTATGTAAAGTAATGTATAATATAAATGTAACAAGTTAATTTAAGTATCATACTACATATATTGTAGTATTACAAAAAAAAAAAAAAAAAAAATGACAAAAGAAGAATTATACACAATAGCATTAGACAAAATTTCAGCTTGGAAACTGGATAATTATCACA
>CALXUX010000085.1 GCA_944391785.1 uncultured Clostridia bacterium | reverse complement strand
GCTCCTTGCATAACATAAGAACTTCTAAGTAAAATTTTTGGCACCCTTTCTGCATAATTTTCTAGGGCGAAAATTTGCGAACAATTTCCAAAAATTTTACCTAAGAAGTTCTAATGTTATTCCAGTCACACATTTATATTTTAAAATTATTTATATAATCTCCACTTGACGCTTCTCTACGAATTGGTATAAAGCTGTGAATGTAACAAAAAAATAATAGTAAAATTATTAAAAAAATCTTAAAAACAAAGAAAATTGCTAAAAAAAGTTGCATAATTTTAACAATAATAGTATAATAAAAAAGATAGAATAATAAATATATAATAAAATAAAAAAAGAGAGGTAGAAAAATGGAATATTTATATATGCTAAGAGAAGCCTTAGTGTGGATAGTAACAATATTCTGGTTATATCAAGTACTAATAAGTATATGTTCATTGATAAAATTAAAAGATAAACCTTTAAAAGTAAAAAAAGATCACAAATTTATGGCAATAGTACCAGCACATAATGAAGAACAAGTAGTAGGAAATTTAATAGAAAGTTTAAAAAATCAAAATTACAATAAAGATTTATATGATATATATGTAATAGCAGATAATTGCACAGATAATACAGCAAGAATTGCAAGAGAAGCAGGAGCAATAGTTTATGAAAGATTTGATCCAGAAAAAAGAACAAAAGGATATGCATTAGATTGGTTCTTGCAACAAAAAATAAAAGAAAATGCAGATTATGATGCTATATGCGTATTTGACGCAGACAATATTGTAGATAAAAACTTTATAAAAAATATGAACAAAAAACTATGCCAAGGAGAAGATGTAGTCCAAGGTTATAGAGACATAAAAAACCCAGCAGATAGTTGGATAACATCAGGATATGCACTATTTTACTGGACAATGCATAGATTTTACCATTTAGCAAGATATAATATAGGATTATCACCATTACTAAACGGGACAGGATTTATGGTAAGATTTGACATACTAAAACCAGATGGATGGAAAACAGTTACATTAACAGAAGATATAGAATTTTCATTACAAAGAATAATAAAAGGAAAAAAATTAGGATGGGCAACAGATGCAATTGTATATGATGAGCAACCAGTAGGCTTCAAACAAAGTTGGTCACAAAGAAGCAGATGGACAGTCGGGCACATGCAATGCATAAAAGAATATACAGCACAATTAGGAAAAGCAATTAAAACAAATAAAACAATGATGAATATAGACGGATTTCTATATATTATAGGAAGTATACCAATGTTTATACTAACAATAATCTTATTATTAACAAACTTCTTAATGTATGCAGGAAATGCAATGACACAAATGGATTTAATAATAAATATACTAAGGTATTTAGTACCAACATTCTTATTCCCAATTGCTACAAGTGCATTTGTAATGTGGTTAGATAAAAGACCATTTAAACCAATGATAAAAGGATTATTATGTTACCCACTATTTATGGGATCTTGGTTATTAATAAACTTTAAATGCTTATTCAAGAGAAATACAAAATGGGAGAAAATAAACCATGTAAGAAACATAAAAATAAATGAAATAGCAAAAAATGGAGAAAATAATTTAGAAGCGGAAAAAGAATTGGTGTAAAAATCAATTCTTTATCTTTTTTTAAAACAATTAAATAACAATTAAGCAGAAATGGAAAAACTATTAAAAATAATTTGATAGAGTAAACAAAGCTCTAAAATGAAGGGGAGAAAAAAATGGAAAAAGAAAAAAGCAAGAAAAAATTTTTGAGTTTTAAAACAGCACACATAATTATTATAATTTTAGGAACCATATTTATACTACTTGGAGCATTTCATGAAGATATATGGTTTGATGAAAGTTATTCGGTTGCAATAGCAAACCACAGCTTTTCTGAAATATGGCAAATAACAGGAAATGATGTTCATCCACCATTATATTATTGGATGTTACACATACTTGAGTTAATATTTGGAAGTAATATAACAATCTACAGAGTTTTTTCTACACTTGCAATAGCAATAGTAGGAATACTAGGATATACATACATTAGAAAAGACTTTGGAAAAAATGTAGGATTACTATTTTCATTTTTAACATTTTTCTTACCAGTAATGAGTACATATAGTCAAGAAATAAGAATGTATTCTTGGGCTTGTTTATTTGTAACAGTAATGAGTATTTATGGATATAGACTATACAAAAACATAAAAGAAAAAGGTCAAAAGCTAACAGAAGAAGAAAATAAAAAATTTAAAAAGGTGCAATTAAAAAATCTAATTATATTTGGAATATTTAGTGTATGTAGCATGTATACACACTATTACTCATTAATGACAGCATTTGTAATAAATCTTGCACTATTAATATTTTTAATAAAAAACAGAAAAGAAAACAAAAATACACTAAGAAATTTTATAATATTAGGAATTATACAAGTAGCATTATATATTCCATGGATATATTATTTAATAATTCAAATGTTACACGTAGGTGGAGGTTTTTGGATTACATTAGGTTTAAATACAGCAATTGAAGTAATAAGTTTCCAATTTATGAGGCAACTAAATACAGGATTAAATATTGAAACAATAACAGCACTTATAGCATCAATTTTAACTTATATTTATATAATAGCAAGAATAATAAAATCTAAAAAAGAAAATAAATCAATAAAACCAGGAATAATTGCTTTAATTTTATATATAACAATAATATTAATAATGCTTGCAATTTCATTAATATCACCAATATTATATGCAAGATATTTATTAGTAATAACAGGAATATACATATTCTTCCTAAGCTTTTTTATGGCAACAGAAAAAAGAAAAGTAATAACATTTATAATTTGTGTAATTATAACAATATTAGGAACTATAAGTAATATAAAAACAATACATACAAACTATGATGAAAGTAATATGAAGCAAATAGAATACTTAAGAGAAAACATAAAAGAAGATGATATAATAATATATAAAAATGTATTCAATGGAGGAGTAATAGCAGCATTTTTCCCAGAGAACAAACAATACTTTTATAATAGTGAATACTGGAATGTAGAAGAAGCATATAAAGCCTTTGGACCAGGAATGGAGATAATTTATAGTTATATGGATGTTTTGGAAAACTACCAAGGAAGAATTTGGTTAATAGATACAGAAAACCTAGAATTATACCAAGAATTTCCAAAAGAAGGAATAACAGTACTAGAAGGACCTACAAAATTTAATACAAAATATCAAAATTATACTTATAATATAATATTACTAGAAAAACAATAAAAAAAGCTTGATTTTACTAAAATTATAGTATAAAATGTAGAAAATCACATAAGAAAGGTTGAAAAGAATGAAAAAAGCAAAAAGAATGACAAAAGATCAGATAGAAAAAAAGAAAAAAAATATAATCAGGACATTTATAATAATAGTAGCACTAATAGTTATAGCAATAATAGGATATATAGCAAACGAATTTATAATACTAGACAACAACAAAACAACAAATCTAATAATAAATAACAGAAATGTAACAGGAAACCTAAAAAACGAAATACTATTCCAAGAAGACGAAATATATCTATCAAAAGAAGACCTACAAAACTTTTTTGATAAATACATATATGAAGACAAAGAAAACAACCAAATAATAACAACATATGAAGACAAAATAGCAGTAATAGGTTTTGAAGAAAACAAAATGACAGTAAACGGTTCTGAAAAATCCACATATGCACATGCAATAAAACAAGGAGACACAATATACTTACCAATAAGTGAAATGAAAGATGTATATGGAATAGACATAGAATACATAGAAGAAACAAAAGTACTTGCACTAGACTCAATCGCAAGAGAGCAAAAAAAGGCAATAATAAACAAAAGTGCTGCAGTAAAATCAACTAAAAACTTCATAGCAAAAACAGTAGACAGAGTATCAAAAGGAGAATCTATAATAGTAATTGCAGAAGAAGGAGACCGTACAAAAATAAGAACTGAACAAGGAAAAATAGGATATGTAAAAACAAAAATCATATCAAACACAGTAGTAACAAGGCAAAATATAGAAAAAACAAAACAAATAGAAGGAAAAGTAAACCTAGTTTGGGACTACTATTCACAAGTTGCAACAGCACCAGATAGAAAAGATACAACAATAGATGGAATAAATGTAGTATCACCAGCATTTTTCCACCTAAATTCAGAAGGGCAATTAGAAGAAAATATAGGACAAGCAGGAGAAGAATACATAAACTGGGCACACAGCAATGGCTACAAAGTATGGCCAATGATTCAAAATGCAGGCTCAGGAATGATGGATGTAACATCAAGCATAATGAATAGTTATACAAAAAGACAAGAACTAATAGAAAGCATTATAAACTATTGTGTTCAATACAATATAGATGGAATAAACATAGACTTTGAAAATATGAAACAAGAAGATGTAGACCTATTTTCAAGATTTATAATAGAACTAGAACCTAGACTAAAAGAAATAGGACTAGTATTATCAGTAGATGTAACAGCACCAGACGGAGCAGCAACTTGGTCACTATGTTTTGATAGGGCAGTTTTAGGAGATGTAGCAGACTACTTAATCTTTATGGCATATGATCAATATGGAGGATCAAGTACAGTTGCAGGAACTACAGCAGGATATGATTGGATAGAACTAAACCTAAAAAAATTCCTAGAAACATATGAAGTAGAAAGTGATAAACTAATACTTGCAGTACCACTATATGCAAGATTATGGGAAGAAGACTCAAATGGTAAAGTAATAGGACAAGAACCAATACCAATGAATGAAATACAAGAAACAATACCACAAAATGCAAGCAAAACTTGGGCTGATAATCTAAAACAAAATTATGTAGAATATGAAGAAGATGGAACAAAATACAAAATTTGGATAGAAGATATAGAATCATTAAAAGCAAAAATATCATTAATTAGTGAATATAACTTAGGAGGAATTGCAGCGTGGGAAAAAGGAATGGAAACAGATGAAGTATGGCAAGTAATAAAAGACAATTTGTTTTAAATCCTAAAAAAGCAATAAAAGATTGAAATAACTAATGAATAAAAATATAATACTAATATAAAGCACTTTTGGAGGTAAATTAGACTAATGCAAAAAAACAATATATTCTATTCAACAGAAAAATATATAAAACTAACAGATGAAGAAATAATTGTAAAAATAAGAAATGGAGAAGAAGAAGCACTTTCATATTTAATAAATAAATATATAGATTTAGTAAATATGAAAGTCGGAAAATATTTTATAATAGGAGCAGAAAAAGAAGATATTATACAAGAAGGACTTATAGGTTTATATAAAGCAATAAAGACATACAATACAGAAATAAAAAACTCCTTTAAAACATTTGCAAATATGTGTATAGAAAGACAAATAATAACTGCAATAAAAACATCAAACAGACAAAAACACATGCCGCTTAATTCATATCTTTCATTAAATATAGCAGCATATGATAATAATGAGGAAAATGGAGAAGAACTAATAGACAAAATAAATAATGGAATAGTAGAAGATCCACTAGATACAATAATGAAAGAAGAACACTATAAAGAAATAGAAAATGCAATAGACGAACATTTAAGTAAGTTTGAAAAAAAAGTATTAGCAGGTTTTATAAAAGGAGAAAGCTATGTAAGAATTGCCGAAAAACTAGATGCTCCAGTAAAATCAGTAGATAATGCAATACAAAGAATAAGAAAAAAAGCTATAAAGAATATATTTGGGGAGAATAATTAAAAATTTGATAAAAAGCAGGTAGAATTTAATATTAATAGTAAAAAAAGAGGTTAATCAAAATATTGTACCAAACCCAAAAAATTGGACATTTTTTGATTAGGTATTAGGTAGTTTGGGAATGAACTCTGTATTGCACAGGGCTCATTCCTTTTAGTTTGCCATTTATCATTTTATTATTATAATAATTAAGTATAAAAATTAATTAATTAGAAAAACTAAAAATAATATAGCATTAGCAAGAAAAAAAGTCAATAAACATAACAAAGGTTTTATAAAAAAATAATACAAAAATATGTTATAAAATAGGGTCAAACTATTAATATATCAATTGTTTGTTAAAATAAATAATATTAATTAATTTTTATACTTAATTATAAAAGAACTATATTACCACAAATGATAAAAACTAATGGACAAAAAGTAAAAAATATGATAAGTTAGTTAGGAAAATAAAAAATATATATGGAGGTAAAACAAATGTCAAAAAAAGTAAAACAAAAAACAAATGAAAAAGCAATTACATTAATAGCATTGATTATTACAATTATCGTGTTATTAATTTTAGCTGGAGTAACCATTGCAACATTGACAGGAGAAAATGGGATTTTAACAAAAGCAACAGAAGCTAGTAAAAAAACAGGACAAGCCAGTGCAGAAGAACAAGTGCAATTAGAAGTAACAGCTAGTATTGGAACAGATGGAAAAATCAATACAGGAGATTTAAATGACAATTTAGGAAATATAGAAGGATTAACACATGAAGGAGAGACAATAGAGAATAATCCAATAGACAGTTTACCAGCAACAGTAGTAGTAGATGGAAATAATGTCATTATAAGAGAAGATGGAAGTGTAGTTGTATCAGAATGGACACAAACAGGATATGAAATTACAAACGGAGAAATAACGGTAAAAGTAGGAGATTATGTATTAAATTATGATGAAGGAACAGGAAGTACACAAATAGAAACAACAGAAAGTGGACATACAGAACAACAAACATTAGCAACAGAAGACTTAGGCTGGAGAATATTAGGAATAGGAGAAAATGGAGGATTAGAGGTAATAAGTGATAATCCAACAACAGCAACATTGACACTATCAGGAGAAACAGGATATTTAAATGCAGAAGAAGTGTTAAACACAGCATGTAGTAAATTATATGGAAAAGGACAATATGCAGAAAGTGCAAGAAGTTTAAATGTAGAAGATGTAAATAAACTAGCAAATTATGACCCAGAGACATATAGTGGATATGGAGATTTATATAAATATAGATTT
>CALXUX010000084.1 GCA_944391785.1 uncultured Clostridia bacterium | reverse complement strand
TTTTATCAGTATATGTTGTATCTTCCAGATTCGTTGCTGCTTCTAATGCTGTTAATCTTCTTAATTCATCTTCTTTTGCCTCTTCTGTTTCTGTTTTTGCTTCATTTGCCCTTGTTAATATTCCATTCTCTCCTGTTAATGTTGCTATACTTACTGCTGCTAATATTAATAACACTATTATTGTAATGACTAGTGCTATTAATGTAATTCCTATCTCTTTCGTACTTTTACTTTTTTCTTTTTTTAACATTTGTTTACCTCCCCTATTTTTCATATTTACTTTCATTAATTAAATTATCACATTATAATATTTTTGTCTATGTTTTTTTATCATTTTTAATGACTATAGAATTATTTTATAATTAAGTATAAAAAATTAATGAATTGGAAAATATAAAAATAATATAGCATTTATAATATGATAAGTCAATATAGTAAAAATATTTTTTTGTAAAAAATTTGCAGAAAATATAAAATGGAAATTTATAAATTTATTAATGTATCAATAATAGGTAGAATTAGAGTTTTTTATTAATTTTTATACTTAATTACATACTTCTATCATATAAACATCAAAAAAAGCCTCTTTTTAATAAAAGAACAGCTTTTTTATTTTTTATTTTTTATTTAATATTAAATTTAAAATCTATGCTTTTTTAGCAATTTCAGCAACTTCTGTAAATGCTTTTGGATCTGTTACTGCCATTTCTGCAAGCATTTTTCTGTTTATTGTAACATTTGCTTTCTTTAAACCTGCTATCATTTTGCTATATGTTATTCCATTCATTCTTGCTGCTGCATTTATTCTTGCTATCCATAGTTTTCTAAAGTCTTTTTTCTTGTCTTTTCTTCCTACATATGCATATGATAATGATTTTAATACTGCTTGGTTTGCATTTCTAAATCTATAGTGTTTTGCTCCATAATATCCTTTTGCTTGTTTTAATATTTTTTTGTGTCTTGCTCTTGTTGTTCTTGCTGTTTTTACTCTTGCCATTATTTTCACCTTCCTTATCTAATTTTAAGTTCTATTATCCACCATATGGTAGTAATTTTTTGATTGTTTTTTCACATGTTTTATCTGCATAAGCATTTTGAATTTTTCCTGATTTTTTTTGTCTTCTTGTTTTGTTTGCAAGTAAGTGTCTTCTGTTTGATTTTGTTCTTTTTACTTTTCCTGTTGCTGTTAGTGCATATCTTTTACTAGCAGCTTTATTTGTTTTTAGTTTTGCCATTAGTTTTTCCTCCTTTTTGTTTTTTTGCTTTTATTTTATTTTTAAGCTTTATGCTTTTTTAGCTAAAATTATAAACATATTTTTACCTTCTAATTTTGGCTTTTTTTCAACTACTGAAATGTCTTGTAAATTTTCTATAAATTTATCTAGTACTGCTTCTCCAAGTTTTGTGTTGTTTACTTCTCTTCCTCTAAATCTTACTGTTATTTTTACTTTATTTCCGTCTTCTAGGAATTTTCTTGCATTTTTTGATTTGAAGCCAAAATCGTGTTCTTCAATATTTGGAGTTACTCTTAATTCTTTTACTTCTAGTACTTTTTGCTTTTTCTTTGCTTCTTTTTCTTTTTTTTCTTGTTCAAATTTGTATTTTCCATAGTTCATTATTTTGCAAACTGGTGGAGTACTATTTGGTGCAACTAGTACTAAGTCTAAGTTTTCTTTTAAAGCTATTTCTAATGCTTCTTTAGTAGAGACTACTCCTATTTTTTCTCCATTTACTCCTATCAATTGTACTTCTTTTTCTCTTATTCTTTCATTGATTGGTAATTCTTGTTTTATATTAAAACACCTCCATAAAAAAATTGACACTTGTTACAAGGTCAATCAAACACAATAAATATATACTTTTTTAGTATTTTATTTATTATTCTACCTTTTTCCATAAGATAAGGTGAGAAGCCTGATTACTTCTACTTGTAACTACGCAAATTATTATATCTTATTTTTTACGTATTGTCAATAGTTTTTAATAAATCTTCATAAGCTTTTTTTGCAAGCTCTGAGGGATTTTTATCTTTTCTAACAATCCATATATGCCCTGCTCCTTCATATTCTTTTAAGTTTATGTTGACATTTTTGGCTTTTGCTTTTTCTATTAGTATATGAACATCTGGGTTTAATATATCATTTGTGCCTGTGTAAATTGTTACATTTTTTAATTTTTCTAATGGTCCATTTATTGGATTTACTAAATAACTATCCATTCCGTCATTTCCTGCATATAACTTTCCTGCAAGCTTTAAAGTGTCTTTATTTAAATCTTCATCTTTTTTTTGAACTTCTTCTATTTTATTATTTTCCATTGTTACATCAAGCCATGGAGATATTAAAATTAGCTTTTCTGGCAATGTTACATTTTCTTCTGATAGTTTCTGTTCTAAGGCTAATGCCATACCTCCTCCTGCTGAATCTCCCATTAATATTATATTTTCTGGATTTACTTTTTTTATTATTTCTTCATATAAAGGTTGTATCATTTGGAATACATCTTTATATGTGTATTTTGGTGCTAATGGATAATCTGGCATAATTACTGTTGCTAATGTATCTACTACTATGTCTTGTAAAAATTGCCAGTGTTCTTCTTCAGGTTCACCTACATATGAGCCTCCATGTAGATATAATATGTATTTACTGCTAGATAAAGTATTCCTTGAGTTTATTTTGTCATTTTGCTCAGCTTTTTTTGTCATTACAAATACTTTCCTATTTTGAAATGTCTTTTCTTCTATATTACATTCACTTATATTATTTTTAGGTATAGTAGCTTCTATTGTAACTATTAGATAATATGATAATATAGATATTGTTGTTAATAATAAAAATAATATTATAACTAATAGTATTGTTACTATTTTTTTCATGGTTTATTTTCCTTTCGCAATACTTATTTGATGGAAAATAATAATTTATATTTTTTCCATATTTTATTTTTTGTACTTTTATTACCTTTTTATGGTTTACAGTAACAAGAAAAAAAGAGATAATATTCTCTTCTTTTTCTGCTTTTATATCTTATGCTCTTGGATGAGCTTTTTTATATGCGTTTTTTATTTCTTGATCTTGAAATTGCATATATACTTGTGTTGAAGATATATCTGAATGTCCAAGCATTACTTGTATTGCTTTTATATCTGCTCCATTTTGTAAAAGATGTGTTGCAAATGAATGTCTTAATACATGTGGTGTTATGTCTTTTGCAATATGTGCTTGTTCTTTATAGTATTTTATAATTTTCCAAAATCCTTGTCTTGTAAGTCTTCTTCCGTTTATATTTACAAATAAAGCTTTTTCGTCTTCGTATCTTATTAGTAGTCCTCTTGCTTCTTCTATATATTCTTTTAATGCTTTTATGCACATTTTTCCAAGTGGTATGTTTCTTTGTTTTCCTGCATGGTGGCAAGTTACATATCCTTCTTCTAAGTTTACATCGTCTATATCTAGTGATATGATTTCTGTAACTCTCATTCCTGTTGCGTATGCAAATTCTAGCATTGCTTTATCTCTTTTTCCTTTTAGGTCTACATCTTTTGGTTGTTCTAATAATAATTCTACTTCTTTAGATGTTAATACACTTGGTACTCTTTTTTCTATTTTAGGAGATTGTATATTTTCTGTTGGGTCTTTTTTTACTTTTCCTTTTCTTATTGAGTATTGGTAAAATGATCTTATTGATGCTATACATCTTGATATTGTAGATGGTTTTTTTCCTTCGTCTTCTAGTTCTTTTATGTATTCTTTCATAACATTTTCATCTACTTTGTTGTAATGGACTCCTTTATATTCTAGAAATTGTCTGAATTGTTTTAAGTCTCTTTTGTATGATTGCAATGTATTACTAGATAG
Source organism: uncultured Clostridia bacterium (assembly GCA_944391785.1). Classification (GTDB taxonomy): domain Bacteria; phylum Bacillota; class Clostridia; order TANB77; family CAG-508; genus CAG-269. The sequence continues at coordinate 54,741 of CALXUX010000084.1, read as the reverse complement.
TTTTCTTTCTTCCTCTAGAAATGCAAAAAAAAGTTTTAATTGTTTTTCCATTATTTTTCCCCTACCTCTATTAAATTAATATAATATTTACATAACCTGTATATGTTATATCAAACTATCTTAAAATTGTAAATAGTTTTTTGAAATTTTATATAAGAAAATATTTTATTAAACTTTTTAGTATATTATTTGATATGAATATTTCTATTACTGATGAAAAGCATAACACTATTAACATTAATAATGAAAAAATTATATGTCTTACTATTTCTAACTTTATATTATCTTTTCTCCTATCTTTAGTAATTGACTTATATAATTTAAATCCGCTTACAGCAATTGCAATTATCGCTGGAATAAATAATATATTTTGTAAAAATAAACTAGAGAAAATAAAGCCTAATCCTTTAGAAATACCTAAAACACTAATAAAACTAGATATTGTATATCCAAGACAAAATCCTCTATATAAAACAATACCAAACACAACAGGAATTCCAATAACAGTCGTTCCAAAAAACCATATTAAACAAGCAAGTATTATATTATTAAAAATACTTTCTCTTAACAATTGCAAATTGTCCAAATTTCGTATACTTTCAAATTTATTCATAAAATCTACAATATAATTTTTTAAAGTATCATACTCTGCATCTTTGGTATTATTAATAAACATTACTCCAATAAAAATACCTATTATAAATATAAGAGTAACTATGATATATTCCTTTTTGTTATTAATTATGTGCTCTTTAATTGTTTCTTTTATCTTCATTCGTCCATTCTTATGCATATTAAAAAAACTCCTTAACTTAAATGTTTGTCTTTCTAAATAATGTGTATTCTTAAAAGGAGTTTTTTAGAACTATAATTTTGGTCATTCAGGTACCTCTTGACCATTTTTGGTTAATTGTGACCTGGTCATCATTGACCATTTTTTGTTAATCGTGACCTGGTCATCATTGACCATAGTTAACCTATTTTGCCGTAATTTCCTCCTCCTCCTGAGTGGATTTGGCATTTTCCGGTTCGTGCGTTTTCTATGGCTTCTGCGATTTTTTCGCCTGCTACTGCTTCTATGTCGTCTTTTGATAGTTTGTGTATTATGTTCATTTCTGTTTCAAATGTGCTTAGTAATTTTTCTATGGTTTTGTTTCCTACTCCTGGGATAAATCCTAGTGGTATCTGATATATGTATGGTGGCCTGTTTTCAGGGCTTTGGCGTTCTTTTTTGTCTTTTATTAGTTCTATTCTGTCAAATACTCCAAATGTTACATTTGTGCTTCCACAGTTTGGGCATTTTTCTACTGGTTCTTTTGTTTCTATTACGGTGTTGCAGTTGTCACAGTATGTTCTGTGGTATTTGCCAAGTTTAGGATCTAATCCGTAGTTGCATAGCACTTTTCTTCCGTCTTCGTTTTTTAGTGCTTTTACTATTTCTTTGAATGATATATCTTTTACTAACATTTTATTGTATTCTCTTGCAATTTTAGGTAGTGAGTGTGCATCTGAGTTTGTTACAAATGTTTTTGGTTCTAGTTCTTTTATTGTGTCTGCTAAGTAAGTGTCTGAGCTTAGACCTAGTTCTACTGCAAATATTTTTTTGTATTTTTCTTTGAATATATTTTCTATTCTATCTGTGCAGTTTCCATAGTAACTTTTGAATGGTGTAAATATGTGTGCTGGTATTAGTATTCCATTATATTTTTCTACTATGTCTATTAGGTCATATCCTGATAGGTCTGATCTTTGGGTACTTAGTGTTATGTTTTTTATGTGTTTACTCATTTCTTTTGAAAATTCTTTTATGTCTTTTAAAAATGGAAAAAAACACAAGTTATGTGCACTTCCTTTTTTTCCATTTCGTGCTTTTTCTGATGTTTCTACTTCACTTCCTAATAATATACATACTTTGTTTTTATATATTATTCCACCATCTTTTAATTCATATGCTTCTCCTGTTTTTAAAAATTTTTCTATGTCTTCTATTACATATGGTGATGCACAATCTATAATTCCTACTACTTGTATTCCTTTTCTGTCTGCACATTCTTTTGCTATGTTTGCAAAATTTAGTGTTTTGGCTGCTGTTATTTTTACTGGTTTTCCGTTTTCTGCTCTTCCTATATGAACATGCATATCTGCAAATATTTCGTACATTTTTTACTTCCTCTCTTTGATTTTTATTTTGTTTTTATACTTTATTAATCATCTAAGTTTATATTTTATTAATCATCTAGGTTTATATTTTATTAATCATCTAAGTTTAATCTATTCATAACTTTTCTTGTGGTTTCTTCGCTAAATAGTGCTCTATTTGGATTACCTCTTGCAAGAACATTTGAGTTTTTGCCTAATTTTTTTTCTAATAATTCATCTATATTTGGCTGAAATTCATAAACTAGTGCTGTTATAAATCTTTTTTCATCTTCTGATTGATTGTATAAATTTACTAATTCTTTTAGTGGAGTTACTTCTACTTTATCTTGATATTTTATTTTTTGTAAATCGTTTATAAATTCAATAAATGATTCTAAATATCTATTAAATTTGTCTTTTAAATTTCTATATTGTAGTAAAACTAGTGCTTCTTCTGGATCCATTCCTATTCTTTCTGGCCTGTCTAATAACATTCCTCCGAATTGGTCTACAAGTTCTAATATATCACTTTCTTTTTCTCTGGGATTACTGTTACTATATCTATTAACTTCTTCACATATTTTGCAAAATCTTTTATCAAAGCCTATTGAAAATAAATATTCTGCTCCGTCTTTTGCATATGATTTTATTTTTTCTAAGTTTTGAGCTAATTCTACTTTTTTGCAATTACATAAAAGACAAGCTGTTAAAATTAAATTCTTGTCTAGGTCTGCTTCTAAGTAATTTAAAAATATTCTTGCTAACTCTGTTTTGAATACTATTGATTTGTCAAAAAATATTTTTCTTTTTCTGGCTAAATAATATGTTATCTCAAGTTTTGCTGATAACTCTTTTTCACCTAATATATAATCTGCAAATGTTTCCATTTTATTCCTCCTTAGAGTATTTTTTACATTATAAAAATATTTATTTTTTTTGTCAATAATTTAATATTAAATTAATATTAATATATTTTTCATAATAAAAACTTAAATAAATTTTAAATTTCCTTATTTTATAATTCATTAATTGCAAGCCTTGCTAACTCGTCACACCTATTATTATATTCATTATCACTATGACCTTTTACTTTTATAAATTTTACTTTGTGAAGTTTTGTTAATTTATAAATTTCTTCCCAAATTTCTTTGTTTTTTACTGGCTCTTTGCTTGCTGTTTTCCAGTTATTTCTTTGCCAGTTATATATCCAGCCTTTTTCAAATCCGTTTACTAAATAGGCACTGTCACTATATAATTCTACTTCACATGGATATTTAAGTTGTTTTAATCCCATAAGTGCAGCAGTAAGTTCCATTTCGTTATTTGTAGTATTTTTTTTTCCTCCAGATATTTCTTTTTTGTTTTCTTTATACATTAAAATTACTCCCCACCCTCCTGGACCTGGGTTTCCTGAACATGCTCCATCTGTATATATAATAATTTTTTCCATTTTCATTTTCTTGATATTATATTAATATCTTTTTCTCCTTTCATTTTTTTGATATTATATTAATATCTTTTTCTCCTTTCATTATTTGGTTTATTATATCAATATTGAATAAAAATAACAAGTAAATAATATATTATTTTACTAAAAATCAGCTATTTATATTACTTTCACTTAGTGCGATTAATTTTAGCCATAGCTACAAATCACAACTCATACCAATTTGTAGAGAAGCGTCAAGTGGAGATTATATAAATAATTTTAAAATATAAATGTGTGACTGGAATAACATTAGAACTTCTTAGGTAAAATTTTTGGAAATAGTTCGCAAATTTTCGCCCGAGAAAATTATGCAGAAAGGGTGCCAAAAATTTTACTTAGAAGTTCTTATGTTATGCAAGGAGCCATTTATATTTTAAAATTATTTATATAATCTCCACTTGACGCGGTTCATTTTAGCCGTAAATTGTAACTAGCCGCAAATTATAACCAATCATTTTAAATAAAAATACTATCTAAATTCAATATTTTATGATATACTATTTCCATAAAAAAAGTAGCAAAGCTACATAATCAAAACTTACTCAGTTCTTTTTAAAGGACACTTTTCTTATTATATACAAAAAAATCCACACAAGAAGCTCAAGATAAAAGTCGATTTTTCCTATCAAACAAAAAATATAAAATTCCAAGGAGGCACAAAATATGAGCAAAGTTCTAGGCATTATTGCTGAATATAACCCTTTTCATAATGGTCACTTATATCATCTGCAAAAAGCAAAAAAAGATACATTTTCAAATTATTCTGTAGCAATTATAAGTGGAAATTTTACTCAACGTGGTAATACATCTATAATAGATAAATGGTCAAAAGCTAAAATGGCTTTAGAAAATGGGTTTGATTTAGTTATTGAACTTCCTTTAGTCTATGCAATTTCAAGTGCTGAAAATTTTGCAGACGGTGCAGTAAAAATTTTAAACTCAATGAAAGTTATAGACTACCTTTCATTTGGAACCGAAACCCAAGATTTTGAAGCATTAGATAAAATAGCATCTGTTCTTTATAATGAACCAAAAGAATATAAAAGTATTCTTCAACATGAACTAAAAAAAGGAATTTCTTTTCCAAAAGCAAGGCAAAATGCTTTAATGATGTATTTAAATGATATTAGAAAATATACTAATATACTATTATCACCAAATAACATCCTAGGCATTGAATATCTTAAAGCTCTAAAAAAATATAATAGTAACATTGCACCATACCCTATAGAAAGATTTGAATCTGAATATCATAGTAATAAGATTGATGGAAATATTGCAAGTAGTACTGCAATAAGAAATATAATAAAAAATGATAACCTGCCAATACTTAGAAAATTACTTCCTGATGAAAGTTTTTGCATTTTAATTAATAATTTAAAAGCAAAACATGTTGTTCCAGATATCTCAGCTTTTGAAAAAATAATAATTTACAATTTAAGAAAAATGTCATTATCAGAAATTCAAAATCTACCTGATGTATCTGAAGGCCTTGAAAATGCTATAAAAAATGCAGCTAATTCTTGTAATAGTATAAATGAGTTTTTGAATATAGTTAAAAGTAAAAGATATACAACTACTAGATTACAAAGAATTCTGTTATACAGTCTTTTGGATATTACAAAAAAAGATATGGATATTTCAAAAAAAATAGTTCCATATGTTAGGGTTTTGGGATTTAACAATAAAGGAAAATTTTTAATTTCTGAAATTTCTAAAGCAAATCCAAAACTTGAAATAATTACATCTGTTAAAAAATATATTGATATATCAAATAATAAAAATAATAAAATTTTACTAAAAAAAGATATTTATGCAACCAATATCTATACTCTAGGTTATGAAGAAGATTCTTGGAGTAATTTAGATTTTACACATAAAATAGTAGAATAACTTAAGCTAAGATTAAAACTTTTTGTAAATAAATTTATTTTACAAAAAGTTTTAATCTTAACTTCTTTTATAGAAAAATTTACGTTTTAATTTTTAAATTTATTTGCAAATGAAATAAATTCTATTTAGTTATCCATTTTACTAAATTTAAATTTGCAGGTTCTAATAACATTTCATGTTTTGGCATTACTCTAAAAGTATATCCATAATTTCCACCAGTTTTCAACTCAATTTTTGCAGAAAATGTATATTTTTTTTCTTCTTCATTTTCTTCTATAAGCTTCATAGGAGTAATATTTACATCTTCTACTATTCCATTTTCTAAAATTTTGCCATAATAACACTCTGCTGTTATATTTTCTACATTAATATTAGGAAGTTCTACATCACATGTAACTTCGATATTGTTTCCTGCATCAATTGTTATATTATCTAGATTATTTTTTTGAGTTATTTTTATATCTTTCCAATTTGCATATAATTCTTGTTTCCAGTTATTAAATTCTGCGACATTATCTACATTTTCATAATATTTTTTAGTTAATTTTATAAGTGGCATATAGTAATCATTTGTATAGTCTATAAGCATTCTTGATGTACTATATTTTCCTCCTGTTGAAATTATTGAATTTTTCATTTTCATAATCCAATTTTTTGATAAACCATTTTTATCTTTTTCATAATAAAGTGGTAATATTTTCTCTTCTAAAGTTCTATACATACTTTGGCTATCTGCAATATCTTGTGCATCATATGAATCGAATTCAGCATTTGTACCTATTGTCCAACCATTTTCTTGGTTATAACCTTCTGCCCACCAACCATCTAGCACACTAAAGTTAATTACTCCATTAACAGATGCTTTTTGCCCACTTGTTCCTGAAGCTTCCATTGGTCTTCTTGGGTTGTTTAGCCATACATCTACACCACTTATTAAATATCTAGACATTGCTATATTGTAATTTTCTAGTAAAAATATTTTACCTTTAAATTGTGGCATCATTGATATATCATGAATTGCTTTTATTAGATCTTGCCCTTCTTTATCTGCTGGATGTGCTTTTCCTGCAAATACTAGTTGAACTGGTCTTTGACTATTATTTAATATTTGTGTTATTCTTTCTAGATCTTTAAATATTAGTGTTGCTCTTTTATATGTTGCAAATCTTCTTGCAAAACCTATCATTAGATTATTTACATTTAATTTTGATATTATTGAGTTTATTTCTTCATAACTATATCCTGATCTTCTTAATCTTTCTGTTGTATTTTCTTTTATTAGTCTAATCAGTTTTTCTTTTCTTGCTTGGTGTACTTGCCACAATTTCTCGTCTGGTATATTTTTTACTTTTTCCCATATAAAGTCTTGTTCTATATTATCTTGCCAATATGGAATTAAATATTTGTTATATAGCTTTTTTAAATTTGGATCAAGCCATGAACAAGTATGTATTCCATTTGTTACATGTCCTATTGGTGATTCATTTGCTGCAATTTCTGGCCATACTTCACTAAATAATTCTCTTGATACTGCTCCATGAAGTTTACTTACACCATTTTTCTTTCCTGCTACTTTTAATGCTAATATTCCCATATTAAAGCCTGTATCTAAGTCTTTTGCTGGTTTCATTCCCATTTTTAAAAATTCTTCTCTTGTAAGACTTATTCTTGGCCAAAATTCTTTGAAGTATTTTTCTACTAAAGATATTGGAAATATATCATTTCCTGCTGGTACTGGTGTATGTGTTGTAAATACTGTTTTGGAACTTACTATATCTTTTGCAACATTAAATGATACTTGTTTCTCTTTTATAGTATTTTTTATAAGTTCTAATATCAAAAACGCTGAATGTCCTTCATTCATATGATATACTGTTGGCTTTAGTCCTAAGGCTCTTGTTAAAAGATTTACTCCTCCCATTCCAAGGACTATTTCTTGCCTTATTCTCATTTCTTGGTCTCCACCATAAAGTCTTAATGTTACATCTCTATCTTCTGGATTGTTTTTTTCTATATCAGAGTCTAGTAAATATAATTTTACTCTTCCTACATTTACTTGCCATACTTTAAGATATATTCTTCTTTTTGGAAATTTTATGTATATATATAAGTCTTCTCCTTTATCGTCTTTTACTGGATTTATTGGTAAATCGTATAAATCTATATCTTTATACTCAGTTTCTTGCATACCATTTCCATTTATTTTTTGATGAAAATATCCATTTTTATATAGCAACCCTACCGCAACTAATGGTATTCCTAAATCGCTTGCTGATTTTAAGTGGTCTCCTGATAAAATCCCAAGACCTCCTGAATATATTGGCATAGTTTCATCTAAACCATATTCTGCTGAAAAATATGCTATTAAATCTTTTTTGTTTTCTGGATATTCACTTGAAAACCAGGTTACTTTACTGTTCATATAATTTTCAAAATTGTCTACTACTCTATCATATTCTCTTAAAAATGTTATATCTTTTGCCGCTGCCTCTAGCCTGTCTTGTGAAACTAATTTTAGAAATTTTACAGGATTTTTTCCGCAAGTTTCCCATAAATCCTGATCGATTGATTTGAATAATCTTAAAAATTCTGAGTTCCAAGACCACCATAGATTATTTGCTATAGTTCCTAGTTTTGCTATTCTTTTTGGCAATTGTGGATTGACTATTATTCTATTAAATACGTACATTTTTATAATTCCTCCTTAGTATTTTTTTAATTTATCCTATTGTTTTTCGTTCTTAAAAATTACAAGTATATTATCTATTAAATAAATTTATTTGTCAAGATATTTTATTTTTTAAAATTTTTAATATTTCTTATCTTAGTGTAACATATCTATTGTAAACCTATACTTTATTTTTTAAAATTTTTAATAATTCAAATTTTTTTGCAAATAATATTTATTAATAATCTTATTACTTAAATTGTAAAAGATTTTGTTTAATTTAAAAAGGAGGCATTTATGGAAAATTCAAAATATGTTTTAAATCAAGTTGGTAAAGGTTTACAGATGGGAATGGACTCTATAACTAATATTACCGAAATGTTAAAAGATGAAGAATTTAAAGAAGTTCTGCTTACACAATATAATGAATATGATGATTTATTAAATCGTGTTAATGATGAAATTACAAAATTTTCAGATGTGCCTGAACAATTAAATCCTATTCAAAAAGCTATGGGTTGGATGGGAGTTGAACTTAATACTTTAGCTGACAAAAGCAATTCTAAAATTGCAGAATTGATGCTTCAAGGTACTAATATGGGAATTATTGAAGGTGTAAAACTTTTAAATCATAATCCAGATGTAGAAAATAATATTAAAAATATTTTAACTGATTTTGTTGCTTTTCAAGAACATACAGTAGAAAAGCTTAAAAAATATTTATAATATTTTATTTTCAATTCAAACATATTAAATTAAAAAAGACTTGGAAGATTGCCTTTAAGCTAATGTATCACATAAGTCTAGTATTTCTTCTAGTCTTTTTTCATTTTTTATTAAATATAAATATCCAATTAAAGATTCAAATGCAGTCGAATACATATATTCCTCTACACTTGCATTTTTTGGTAAATGATGGTTTTGTGCATTTCTTCCTCTTCTTACTATATCTTTTTCTTCTTCAGTCAAATATTCATATATTTTTTCTAAAGTTTTTGCTTGTGCTTGGGCTTTAACTTTTTTTATTGCTCTTAAGTGCAATTCGTGTGGTTTTAAATTTGTCTCTTGAACTAATTTTTCTCTAATATGTAATTCATATATACAATCTCCAATATATGCCCAAATTAATGGATTCATAAGTTTTATTTCTTGTTCTGTTTTTGCATTTTTTATCATTTTTCTACCTTCTTTAATTTTTATTTTACTTTTTCAATAGTTATTTTTCCTATAACTCCATTTTTAAATTCATCCAAAATAATTCTGGCTGTTTTTTCCTCATCAATGTTACCCCCTGAAATTATACATCCTCTATTTTTCCCTATTTTTAACATTATTTGGTATATATTTTCATTTTCAGGATTTTCTTTGTTTTGCATAATATTTACAATTTCTTCTTTATCTAATTTATATCTTTTACATAATATATCTATATAATTTGTTAGCATAAATTTTGTTAAATTATATGCTATTTCAAGTTTATCTAATATTTCTTCTTTTATAGTTCCTGTATATGCTAAATTTAAAGCCGTTTCTTCATTTATAAATTTAGGCCATAAAACTCCCGGAGTATCTAATAATTCTATTTTCTCATTTATTCTTATCCATTGATTTTTTCTTGTTACACCAGGTTTATTTCCTACATTTACTGTAACTTTTTTAGCAATTCTATTTATTAAAGAAGACTTACCTACATTCGGTATTCCTAAGATCATTGCTTTTATCTTTCTTCCCGTTCTACCTTTTTTAGCACTATTCATTTGTTGTTCCTCTGCTTGTTCTTCTATAGCTTTTATTAAATTTTCTATTCCCTTTCCCGAATTTGCATCTGTTAAAATAGCAAGTTTGTTTTTCTTTTTAAAATAATCTACCCATTTCAAATTTTCTTTCTCATCTGCTAAATCACATTTATTTAATACTATTATTTGTTTTTTATTTTTTATTAATTCCCTAAAATCAGGATTTTGAGAAGATAAAGGTATTCTTGCATCTAATAATTCTATTACTACATCTATTAATTTCAAGTCATTCAATATTTCTCTTTTAGCTTTTGCCATATGACCTGGATACCAATTTATATTTAATCTTGATAAATTTTGTTCTTCATTCATTATTATTATCACTTCCTTTTTTCAAATTTTAGGCTACAAAAAAATCATTTACCTTAATTATTGGAATTTCTTTAACCAAAAAATATTAAATTCTAAAATTTAATAAGAATATTTATTTTGCACAAAGTAGCCCAAATAGTAAATAGTAAATAGTAAATTATTTGTGCGGATTACTATTCATAGCCGTAATTTTTAAATGTAGAGAAGCCCTCTAAGGCTTTATTTATATAAAATTTATGCAATGACGAATGCGAGTGGAGTGATTGTAGCCCTTCTTAATATAAAACAAATGAGGAAGCGCGAAGAATGTAGCGAGAGGCTCGTTTGTTTTATATTTAGAAGGGCTAAATCACGTATTGAGCCGAGGAATGGAATAAATTTTATATAAATAAAGCCTTAGAGGGCGACCCATTTTAAGCCATAAATTATAACTCAGGCGGACACAAATATTTCCTCCAACTAAAAAAACATCATAAACATTTCCAAAATTCAAAATCCCCCATAAAGCATGAACTCTAAGGAACGTCCCCAAAGTTCACAATGTTCTATAATTATTCTTATCTGCCCTATCATCCAACTTCCTATCAAATTGCTCATTTTTATAAAACCAATCAGTTTTTTTATCTACCGGATGTTCTTTTCTTCCTCTATCTAATAATAAATCTACTAAAACGGCAAGTGGTAATATTATCCCTATAATTGAAAATAATAAATCTCCCATTTGATCCATACCAAGAGTCTCTCCATTTACCATCATTTGTATTTTAGATGTAATATCTCCCCCAAAATATATTGCGTGTAAGCCTAAGTATAATAATGCTCCTAATATTTTTCTTTTTACAACTAATATTACACAAAGTAAAAATGCAAATAACAGTACTATTTCAAATGTCATATCTATTGGAACTACTCCCATAAAGTCTTGACCTAGTTGTGCCATTAGTGTTATTACTATTCTTAATATCCAAAATAGGATCATAAACATTACTAGTAAATATGTTGAAAACTTTTTCATTGGAATTCCCCTTTTCTATAAAAATTGAGCAGATTTTTAATCTGCCCTTACCTCATTAGTTTACAAGCTTTGGCAAACTAATCTACAAAATCAAAATCGTCTTTAAATCTTTCTTTGAATATTTCAAATACTCTATTTAATGTGTCTTCATCTTCAACGCTTACATATGATTCTTCTTCTGAATCATCGTCTGTATCTTCAATTTTTAGTATTACAACTTCTCCTTCTTCTTCTTCGCCTGAATCTGTTACTGGTAGTAATACTACATATTCTTCGTCATCTAGTTCTACTACATCTAGAAATTCAAATTTTACTTCATTTCCTTCTTCATCATTTAAAATTACTATATTGTCTAAATCTTCTCCTTCAAAATTTTCGTCCATAATTTTCTCCTTTCAAATTTTTTATTTTTTTAATTTTAATGTCTTTTTTGTGATTTTTCTTTATTTATTTTATCCTTTTTTCTAATATTAATACTTTTAATTTTGGTTTAATTGGTTTATTTGGTTTGTATTGTTTCTTTTTGAGTTTACGTATGTTTCTAGTATATATACAGCAGCAATTGTGTCTACTATATTTCTTTTTTTCTTTTTGTCTACATTTAATAAATTCATTGTTTTGTGTGCTTCTACTGTTGTTAGCCTTTCATCTATTGGAATTATTTTTAGTTTATTATATTTGCATTTTAGTTTGTGCATAAATTTTTCTGTTATTTCAGTTCTTTGTGATTTTTCTCCTTTTAAAGTGTATGGCATTCCAATTACTATTGTGTCTATTTCATATTTTAAAAGAATTTCGTCTATTTTTTTTAATATTATTCTATCTGAATTATGTCTTTGTATGGTTTCTAGTCCTTGTACTGTTATGTTTAAAGGATCTGTTATTGCTAAACCTACTCTTGCTTCTCCATAATCTATTCCAAGTGTTCTCATTATTCTATACCTATATAATTTTTTACCATTTTTTCTAGTAATTCGTCTCTTTCTATTGTTCTTATTTTGTTTCTTGCGTCATTATGACTTGTTATATATGTTGGATCTCCAGATAAAATATATCCTACTATTTGATTTATTGGGTTATAACCTTTTTCAGATAGAGCTTGGTATACTTCTTTTAAAATTTCTTTGGTTTTTACATTTTCAGCTCTTTCAACTTCGAAATTCATTGTTTTATCAAAATTCATGGTTTTCCCTCCTTTGATATTTAAATATTTGTTATATCACTTTCTTTGTTTCCTGCATTATCTATATATTCTTCTAGTTTTTTTAGCACTTCTTCTAGTCCTGTTCCTTTATAATATGTTGATAATGCAAAGTTTAATTTTGGTTTTACTTTTTGCTTTTCATCTATAATGGTTCCATTTTCATCTGTTAATGTTATTTCAGTTTTTTCTATTCCTTCTTTTAGATCATTTAAGAAATCTGCTACTCCTTCTGTGTCTATTCCTGAAAATACTATTACAAATTTTGGTCCCATATATCTTACAAATATATATTCTGATGAAATATTTTCTTTTACATAGTTACTTACTTTTGTTACTACTTCATTGCCTAATTCTCTTGAATATTTTTGATTGATTTCTTCTAGGTTTATTATTCTAAACATACATACTGTAGATGTTGTATATTGATCTATTATTTTTCTTGCTTCCCCATATAAGTATTCTTCTGAATATAAACCTGAGAATAAATCTTTTCTTACAATTGTTTCTAATGTTTTTTGGTGTACTACTGATTTTAAGACTGATACTATATTGTCTTTTATAACTTCTAGTACTGTTGTATCTACATTATCAAAATCGTGTGGTGTTCCACTTTCAATTATCCAATATCCTATGTATACATTGTCAATATATAAAGGGAAGAAAATTGCTGATTTTGCTCTTCCAAATTCCATTTTTTGATATGGCAATCTCTCTCTTTCATTATTAACTGTTACATATTTAGGAGTTGCAGTTGCTATACTGTCTTTAAATAATTCAACATCTTGCAGAGTTTTTAATGAATCCCAATGTCTTTTGTCTACATTTGATGCTTTTATTTCGTATTCTGCTCCATTAAACACTACTATTGTAGAATATTTTATTTCATATTTTTCTATTAGTATATCATTTATTTTTTTTATTTTGTCATCTACTGATGTTGTTTCTCCTATAGTTGACATGAAATCTTGCACAATTGATAAATTGTTGATTTTTTGGTTAATGTTTTTAAATGTTTGTATTTTTTTGTGAATTCTTAAATTATATATAATTAATCCTATTACCACTATAATTAGTATTATAATTATTGCAACTAACAACTGTCTTCCCCCTTATATTAATATTTTCTCATTTGATCTAATGTTGAGTTCATACTTTGTGTAAATGTTGGTACTTTTTTTGCTGTTGGTGGTTTATATGTTGATTTTCCAGAAACTACTGGATATACCATATTTGCTAATTCATTTAGCGCTTGCATTATGTATTTTGGATATCCTTTTTGTGATATCTCACATTCGACTAATGAAGATAAATACCTACTATATACTTCTTCAGAAAATGGTATTGATATATATTTTACAATGTTTCTATCAAATAATTCTGTCATAAATGACATTGAAGGGTCATTGTAAAATGCCATTCCGCCAATTATTGCTCTTTCGTTAACTCCTTTTACTTTTATTGCTTTGTTTAATACTATTTTTATTTTTCTTTCTTCTAGTATATTTTGTGCTTTTAATTCTCTTAAAAATGCTGTTAATGGTTGTATTGTAAGTACATCTAATGATTGTACTAGATATATTTCTTGTGCTTGTTTAAAATAATCTACTGGTGTTGTAAAGTCACAATCTATTAGTATACAAGAATGCTTTTGTATTAATGTTTGCAATATTTCTCTAGAATTGTTTATTGGATCATCATTTGTTGGCATTGATGTATATACTTTTAAATTTTTTCCCGCATCTATTCCTTCTGCTGATCCATATACTAAGTTTTCTAATGTTGTTGATGCTATATTTCTTAATTCTTCTTCATTTTTTGTGTATATATAATATGAATTCCTATTTTTTGTAGCATCTAATATTGCTGTATCTATTCCTCTTGCTGATAATATTTGTGCGATGTTGTTTACTATAAATGATGTTCCATTCTTGCTTGTTCCAACAAAACATACTATTTTTTTGTCTGATGTTATTAAATTTGCTATATCTATATTTTCATTTACTTTTGGTTTTAATAACTCTTGTGCTCTAGATGTATAATAATTTTGGTTGCTACTTGGTTCTACTATATTTCTACTATTTTCAAGTCCTGGCATTATGTTTTCATTTTCTGCTGTTGATGATGTATTTTTTTCTTGTTCTAACTCTTCACTTGTATCTTCATCTTCGTCTTCTTCGAATCCTGGTAATATATTTGATTCATTTTCTTCGTAATCTGATGGTGTATCTTGATATTTTTTATAATTTTGTGAGGAGTTTTCGAAGTCTTCTTCAAATCCTGGTAAAATGTTTTCTTCTTGAGATATTTCTTCATTTTCAAAACCTGGTAATATTGTTTCATTTTGGTATGTATCTCTTTTTGCTTCTGGTGTAACACTTTCTAAAATATCGTCTTCAACCCCCGGAAGAATAGTTTCTGATGTATCTTTATTTTCTTTTATTGTTTCAAATCCTGGTAGACTTATATTTTCTTCATTTTGCATACTTACCTTTTTTGGTCTTCCTCTTCCTCTTTTGGGTTTGTTTTCTATTGGTTCTGGATTTTTCTTAGGTCTTCCTCTTCCTCTTTTTACAGGTTTTACACTTTCTTCTATTTTTGCACTTGCTTGGTTTTCATTGCTTGAAGTATCTAATACATTTACACTTTCTTCAATTTGCTCTTTTGGAATTTCTATATTTTTTTGTGGTTCTACTGTTTGTAGTTTATTTTGTGCATTTTTTTCATTTATCTTATTTTCCTGATTTTTTTCTTTAATTGTGCTTTCTTGTGTTTCTATATTTATCTTTCCTTGTTTATTTTTTGATAGTTTTTTGTTTCCTTGCATATTTACTTCTGATGGTATTACTACTGGTTTTGACATGTTTATTTCTCTTATTTTTGGTTTTAACAATTTTTCTGTATGCCCTTCTGTATCTTTTTGCTCTTTTTTTGGTTTTCTTAATGTTTCTGATACTTTACTATTAAATGCCATAAGCTTTTGATATTTTTCTGATTTTTCTTCTAAAACTGCTCTTACATTTAACGGTAAATATCTACAAATTATTCTTAATTGTGTATCATTATATTGAGCTGCTATACTATCAAAACTTTGAACATATTTTTCTTCATCTTTTCCAAGTCTTTTGTAGTGTGCTAGGATATTTTGCATTTCTGTTTCACTTACTTCATTTTTGTCTTCTTTTTCATATCCTACTTCTTCTGTATCTATTTTATAATATATTTTTGCCTCTTTTTTAGATCTTGGTTTTCTAATTAAATTACATACTTCTTCAACACTTCTGTCATTTCCTATTATTGCATTATAGATTCCTATGCCAAATAGTTTTGATAAAATTTGTTCTGATTTTGTTCTTCTGTCTGAACATATTAATATTATTGGAATATCATCACCTTTTGCATTTGATGCTTCATCACTTATGCTGTCTAATTTTTCAAATAAAAATTTATCTATTTGGTCATATTGTGTATGTGTAAATACTTCTAAGTCTTCACTTATTACTATTCTATCATATGATTTATCTTTTTGTATCTCTTTTAAAATTGCATTAAAGAAATATACGTTTTTGTATGATATTATTTCTTTATATTCTCTTTGATATCTTTTTACTACTGATTCTGATATTTCTTCATTGCTTACAGCAAATAAAACTTTCATTTGTTACCCCCTTCCAAATTTTACAAAAACCGCAAATGCTAGTGGTAAAACTTGGCATATTATTAATATTGTTACAAAGGTTACTATAAGCCCCATTCCTTTTTCTAATGTGTCTAATTTTCTAATACCTATAATATATTGGTGTATTGCCCCTATTGCTATTCCTAAGAAGCAAAATGGAATACTATATATTCTTACTAAATTTAATATGTATGCAACTAATCCATATGCATCTGTTCCATACTTTACTTTATAATCTTCTAATGACTTTGCTTGATTATCTTTAATTTCTATTATTTTACTTTGTGTTTCTTCATCTATTACATCTTCTGAAGCTTTAACACTACATTGTGCAAAAATACCTATTAGCACTATAAAAATAGCAAATATTACTACTGCTTTTTTCATTGCAATTTAGCCCCTTTCTACTTTTTTCTATTTCAAAATAACCTTTATAAATTCTTACCTTTATATAATACAATATCTTTTTAAAAATAGCAAGAAAATTTACAAAAATTTTACTTTTCTTTTCACTTTTGTGTTACAATTCACGGTTTATTTTAAGCCGCAAATTTTAACCTTTCGTTTACAATTTATTATATAAATACTGCATACACTTATACACCGAACTAGCCCAATTTTTATCTGACGCATAATATTTATTCACTCCCGTAAGTGTAGGACTTACATAATATTGCCCTGTAGCCTTTTCTCCACCATAAATATTAGTTCCTTTTGGATTCAAATAATATTTAACAAAAACCCTTGAAAGTAAATCTATACTTTCTGAATAATCTGTAAAATGATATGCACTATTATACGGACTAGAATCATATGCTCCATATCCAAACAAATTATATTTTTCTTTTGCTATTTTTGAAGTTCCCCATCCACTTTCATGAATTGCCACTGCTGCAACAAACAATCCATTAATATTATATTGTTTTTCTATATAATAAAAATATTCTGCATTATTTTTAAATATTTGATTTTTATCTTTTTGATCTGTTAATACCTTTTGAAATTGATCTAAAGTCAATCCACTTGGCTTATTTAAGTTCATATCAAAACTTAAATTTGCTATTCCATTACTACTACTATTTTGACTTGCATTTTCTGTTTTTGAATTATTTAATTCTTCTTTATATCCTGGTGATAAATATGTAGTACATTCTTGCTTTACCCATCCACTTCTATTTCCTTTGTAAGATACTTGATACCAACTTCCTTGTATATCTGTTACTATTAATTCTTCACCAGTTTCTATTGTCTCAATTTTTTTAGATTCTTCATTTGGTTCTACCATTACTGCTAATATGTCTGATGTTACATATACTTTATCTTTTTTTTGAACAGTTTTTGTACTTGTTTGTTTGCCTTGTCCGATAACAATTTCTTTATTTAATGATGCTTTTGTTATTTTACTTGCAACTTGAGTTTCTGACAAAAGTTCTCCATCTTGGTAAGTTCTTTTTATAGTAACTATTTGTTTTCCACTTCTTCCTTCTTTTGTTACATATGATATTCCTTTTGGAATATCAGGATCTGATATATATGTTGTTATATATTCTAATGTTTCTTCTTGATTTGAAATTTCTTCTTTAAGCCCAGGTTTTGAATTTTCTAAAATTATTTGTTCTAGATCAATTTTTTCTGCTTGACTAATTTTAGTTTTTTGTGGTTCTATAGCTGTTTCTTTTGCATATGATTTATTTACTCCAAAATATAAGTTATAAAATGTAATTATATAGAATAAAATAATACTACCTAAAAGAAAATATATTACATTTTTTAGTGTGATTTTTAATTTAGATTTATAATTTTTATCTTTCGATTTCATAATATCACCCATATACATTTTAAACTTTGTGTCTATTTTTGTCAATTTTAAAATATGGAATTTTTTTATTTATAAATTATTATCAAAATATAACTTTTGTATGAAAGTAATATAAGTTTAAACTATAAATTACTTGATTTTAATAATAAAATGTATTATTATAATGTCTAATAAGAAAGGAAACTATAGATGGATAAAAATCTAAAAAATAACTTTAAGAAAATAAATTTTAAGTTTATTGCTATTTTAATTTTTACTATTGTATTAATAATTTTTTTTATACTTTTAATTTACAATTTTTTTACTATAAATAAAAGTGCAAATTTGATGGCAGAAGATTATATTTCTTTTGTAGAAAATAATAAAAATCCTATATTTTCCATCAATAATATTATTTATTTTAGTAGTGCTGACTCAAAATATAAGACAAGCAGTCAAACTAATTTTACAATTGAAAATCTTTACACTTATACTGATATTGCTATTTTTATAAATAATAACTCTGAAGAATATACAATGGAAAATACTTTAAAATCCTTGCGAATAGAAAATATTAAATTTGCTACTACTCCAAAAATAGGTTCATTCGCATTATACTATAAAGATTTAAACAAATTTGCAAATAGTGAATTTATAGAAACAAATAAAATCGATTCAAACTTGGATTTTACAATTACCTCTGAAGATAGTGCTGATTTATCAACTCCTGTGTTATACAATAATTGTGCAAATCCTATTTGTTTGAGTTTAGTTAATCAAAACATAAAAACAGACTATACTATTACTGATACATCAATACCAATAACCTATGATGGTTCACTTCTTAATAGATGCCAAATTAATATTGACGATATTTCTTGTGCTTTATCTTTTGACATTTATATTGAAAACAATAATAATGAAAAATTTAAAACAAATGTATACCTAGACATACCTTATACTGATGGGACATCTTCTATTCTAGATGGAAAAATAACTACAACTCAAGATACTGATTTTATTTTTTATAAATATGATTATTAAATATTTACTTTTAAAATTTGGGGGAAATAGATATGAAAGAAAATAAAGATTTAACTGTAGCAGAAATGTTAAAAACTAAATACCACAAATGTGAAGAAGTAACTAACTTAAAAGAAATGTTATATCGTAGTGCTAAAATTTATAAAGCTAGAACTGCATTTAAGCTTAAAAACTCAAATGATGAAATTTATAAGTTAACATATGAAGACTTTAAGAATGATGTTGTATCACTTGGAACTTCATTAATAAATCATGGCTTTCTTGGAAAAAGAATTGCAGTAATTGGTAAAAATTCATATAAGTGGGCTGTTTCTTATTTAGCAGCCACAATTGTTGGTATTGCTGTACCTATTGATAAAGAACTTCATGCTGAAGATGTTATAAATTTTTTAAACATTTCTGAAAGTGAATGTATTCTTGGTGATGATAAAAATTTTGAACAAATTTATCAAGCAAAAAAGCTTCTAAATAACCAAAATATTTTATTTATAAGTTTTGATAATATTTCTAAAAAGGAAAATTACTTTCAAAATATTGAAAATTTTGATGATTTTAAAAATCAAGGTTATTCTTTATTTTCAAATGGAGATAATTCTTTTGAGGAAATTAAAGTTGATCCAGACGAAATGAGAATTCTTCTATTTACTTCTGGAACTACAGGTAATGCTAAAGGTGTTTGCCTTTCACATAGAAATATCTGTTCAAATATATTATCTATTTATGGAATTGTAAAAGTTAAAAGAAGTGATTTATTCTTTTCTATTTTACCACTTCATCATACTTATGAATGTACCATTGGATTTTTGCTTCCTATATATAGTGGTGCAAGTATTTGTTATTGTGATGGTCTTAAATATATTTTAAAAAATATGAATGAATATCATCCTTCAGTTATTTTGTGTGTACCTTTACTACTTGAAAATGTTCATAAAAATATTTTTAAAAGTATTGCTAAATCTTTACCTAAGAAATATTTGCAAGAAAAAAATTCTAGCCAAGAACAAAACTCTAAAATTACAACCAATAGTAAGCCAAAAGAAAACATAGAATTAAAAAATATGAGTAAATCAAATAATAATTCTATTGATATCACTAAATTACCTTTTGTTATTAGAACTGTTATTAAATCTAAAGTAAAAAATAGTCTTGGAGGCAGATTAAGAGTTTTTATTGTTGGTGCTGCAACTTTGAATCCAAATATAATTGAAGATTTTAATAAATTAAATCTTAATGTTTTACAAGGATATGGTCTGACAGAATGTTCTCCTTTGGTTGTAGGTAATACAGACTTTTTTCAAAAAGCTGATAGTGTAGGTCTTCCTATACCAAATGTTGAAGTTAAGATAGATAATCCAAATGAATCTGGTATTGGAGAAATTTCAGTTAAAGGTCCTAATGTTATGCTTGGGTATTATAATATGCCAAGTGAAACTGAAAAAGTCTTAAAAAATGGTTGGTTTCACACAGGTGATTTAGGATATATTGACTCTAATGGTTATTTATATATTACAGGTAGATGCAAAAGTGTTATTGTAACAAAAAATGGTAAAAATATTTACCCTGAAGAAGTTGAATATTATTTAAATGATAGCCCTTTAATTTCTGAATCTTTAGTTTTAGGAATTCATAAAGCAAATGATGATGAAACATATATCAATGCTCAAATCTTTCCTAATCTAGAAGCAATTTCTGAATACCTAAAAGGTGTGGTTCCAACTAAAGAAGAAATTAAAAAAATTATAGCCGGTGTAGTTGCAAGTGTTAATAGCAAATTACCTAATTATAAACATATTAAAAATTTTATTATTCGTGATAAAGAATTTGAAAAGACAACAACTCAAAAAATTAAAAGATATGGTGATAATATAAAATTTAATAATAGTTCAAAATAATTTTGAATAGTTTTTATACACTTTTCTAATTTGGACATTTTATTATATAAATATGTTCTTACAAAAACATTTATATATACTTTAAAAGCGAAGTCAATACAAATGTATTTTCTTCGCTTTTAAATTAGGTACTTTAAATTTTCTAATACCTATTTTGGTTTAAATTTAATATGTTTTGCATAAAGGGTTTATTTGGATTAGCAACATCCTCCTCTATTTCCACCACAGCAGCAGCATATTAATAATATAAGGATTATTATCCAGCAGCAGTCATCACCAAATCCGAATCCTCCACATCCTCTGTTTTCTGGCATAGTCTAGACCTCCTTTCGAAAACTTTTTTTGTTTCCTTGTTGTTCCTTTGTATAGTATATGATATGGTCGATTCGTTTTTTTGGTTACTGTTTTTTAATTATTTTTTTAACATATTTTTTATATCTGTATCTCTTTCAAACTGCTTTTGTGCATAGGTACAAATTGGTGTAATTTTTTTGTTTTCTTGTTTTACTTTATTTATAAATTCATTAAATAGTTTTTTTGCATATCCTTGCGCTCTGTAGTTTTGATCTATTACTATTGATTGTATTACATAATCGTTTTCTTTATCTTTTGCATACTTCAAGAATCCTATTTGCTTATTTTCTTTTATTAATATTAATTCATTTTCATTCTCTTTTATTTCAAAATCCATATGCTTTTTCCTTTCTTTCGTTTTTATAGACATATTTTCATGCTTATAATTATATTTTAATGCTTATAAGTATTTTTTAATAATTATAAAAATAAATTTTAAAAAACCTAAACTATTAAACTTTTGTCTAATAATTTAGGTTCCTTATATACTTTTTTATGCTTGATTTTTCTTTTTTCCAAATTTTACTTCTTGGAATAAGAAATTGTGTACTTTTTCCCAAGTTATTTCTTGATGTAAAAATTCATTTATTTCATTTTCTACTTTTTGTTGATATGGTGTTAATTCAACTTTTATTTCTTTGTTCCAATCTATTTCTTGTAGCCAGAATGCTTTGAATTTTGACCAAAATCCTCTTTTTACTGGTAAACTTTTATCTCTTATTGTTCCAGCATTTTGGATTTGATTTTCTTCTTGATTATTTATGTTATTTTCTAGTTGATTATTATTTTGATTTTCTTGAAATTCTACTCCTCCAAAAACACCTGATACTTTATTTTCTTCACCTAAATCTGCCATTTGTTTTTCCTCCTTCGTGATTATTTTCCTTTACTATTTTATACTATAAATATTGAAAATAATCAAGTTTTTTTGTACTTTTTTGTATTACATTTTCATTACATTTTTGTTTCGCTTTTGTTACATTATATACTCTTTCATTTTTTATGGTTTTTAGGTGATTGTTCATTTTTTTATATGTATTTTTCGTTAGTTTACTTAAAGTTTATTTTTAGATTTCTGCAATAATATAGTCTGTTTCTGCTTCTTTACATTTCACACTAATTATTTTGTTTTGAATATTTTGATTAGTTTTGCATTTAATTTCTATATAATTTTTGGTATGACCTTTATAAAATTCTTGTTCCTTTTCTTCAAATAATACTTCTACTTGTTTTCCTATATATGTTTTATTATATTCTTTTTGATTTTTGTTTGATAATTCTATTAGCTTTTTGCTTCTTTCTTCTTTTATTTTTCCATCTATTTGATTTGGCATTATTGCAGCTTTGGTTCCTTTTCTTGGTGAATATTTAAATATATGCATTTTATAAAATTTGATTCTTTTTAAAAATTCATATGTTATACTAAATTCTTCTTCTGTTTCTCCTGGGAAACCTACTATTATGTCTGTTGTTAATATTGCATCTTCATAATATTTTCTTATGCTTTTTACTATTTGCTCAAATTGTTCTATATTGTATCTTCTGTTCATTCTTTTTAGTGTTTCATTACATCCACTTTGTAATGATAAATGAAAGTGATGACAGATTTTTTCTAGTTTTATTAGTCTTTGCATAAATTCTTCTGTTATTAGTAGTGGTTCTATTGATCCTAATCTTATTCTTTCAATTCCTTGTATTTTGTTTATTTGTTCTAATAAGTCTATAAGTCTATATTCTTTTTTTGTTTTTTAGTCTTTACCATATGATGCTATATGTATTCCTGTTAATACTACTTCTTTTATTCCTTTTTGTGCAATTTTTTCTATTTCTGATATTATATGTTCTGGCTCTCTGCTTCTTACTCTTCCTCTTGCATATGGTATAATACAATATGAGCAAAACCTATCACATCCGTCTTGTATTTTTATTACTGCTCTTGTTTTTTCTGTATATATGATATCTCCAAATTCTGAAAATTCTTTTGTTTGCATTACATCTTGGATTTGATTTTGATTTTTGTTTTCTTTTATGTATTTTTCAACATATTGAACTATATCTACTTTTTCGTTATTACCTAACTTTAAATCTATTTCTGGAATTTGTTCTATTTCCTTTTTTGCAACTTGCACATAACATCCTACTGCAATAACTACTGCAGTAGGATTTAATGATTTTACTTTTCTTAGACTTTGTCTTGATTTTCTGTCTGACATGTTTGTTACAGTACAGGTGTTTATTATGTATATGTCTGCTTTTTTTGTATGGTCTACTATTTCATATCCATTTTCTAAGAATTTTTGTGCCATTGCATTTGTTTCATATTGGTTTACTTTACAACCGAAGTGTTATAAATGCTACTTTTTTCATTATCTTTTACCTTCTAATACATCTAAATTTTCTAGTGCTTTTCCTGTTCCTAATGCTACACATGATACTGTGTCTTGTGCTATCATTACATTTATTCCTGTTTTTTCTTGTAATAGTCTATCTAAACCGTCTATTAAACAGCCTCCTCCTGTCATGTATATTCCTTTGTCACTTATGTCTGCTGCAAGTTCTGGTGGTGTTCTCTCTAGCACTCCATGGACTGCGTCTACTATCATCATTGCTGGTTCTATTAGTGCTTCTAGCATTTCTGATGAGTGAATTGTTATTGTTTTTGGTAACCCTGTAAGTAAATCTCTTCCTCTTATGTCCATTTCGACATCTTGAATTTTTGGATATACACATCCTATGTTTACTTTTAAGTCTTCTGCTGTTCTTTCTCCTATTGCTATGTTGTGCTTTTTCTTTATATATTTTACTATTGCTTCATCGAATTTGTCTCCTGCGACTTTAAGTGAACTGTTTACTACTGATCCTCCAAGTGATATTACTGCAATGTCTGTTGTTCCTCCACCTATGTCTACTACCATGTTTCCACAAGGTTTTGCTATGTCTATTCCTGCTCCTATTGCTGCTGCTATTGGTTCTTCTATTAAAAATACTTTTCTTGCTCCTGCTTGCATTGCAGCATCAATTACTGCTTTTTTTTTTTTTTTTTTTACTTGTGATGGGATACATATCATTATTCTTGGGGAGAATACAAATTTGCCACATACTTTGTTTATGCAATATTTTATCATTTTTTCTGTAACTGTATAGTCTGATATTACACCTTCTCTTAAAGGTCTTGTTGCTATGATATTTCCTGGTGTTCTTCCAAGCATTCTTCTTGCTTCTCCTCCTACTGCTAATACATCTCCACTGTTACTGTCTACTGCTACTACTGATGGTTCTCTAAGTACAATTCCCTTTCCTTTGACATATACAATTACTGTTGCTGTTCCTAAATCTATACCTACGTCTTGTCCAAAACCAAATTTAAACATTTTATTCTCTCCCTCTCATACATTTTTCATTTTTATTACAATTTTATTGCAATTATATTACAGTTTTTGGATTTTAGCAATAGCTTTGTTTAATTTTTATTAAATTTTTAATTAACTGTATATTGCATAATTTTATTAAAACCTACATTGTAAAATTTTATTAAAATCTTCTAGTAATTGACCTGCCAAGTTTTTTGTGTTAAAATCAATATTATTAAATTTAGAATTTTAAATTATTAAGGAGCTTTATTATGAGTTATACATTTTTTTCAAATTCGGAAGAGGAAACTTTAAATTTTGGAAAAAAACTTGGATCATATTTAAGAAAAGGTGATATTATAACTTTAACAGGTGAATTAGGTGCTGGAAAAACCAAATTTACTGAAGGCATTTTATCATACTTTAATCTTGAAAATGAAATTTCTAGCCCTACTTTTACTATTGTTAATGAATATATAAATGAAAATATTAATATATATCATTTTGATGTATATAGATTATCAGATTCTTCTGAGTTTTATGAAATAGGCGGTGAAGAGTATTTTGATAAAGGAATTTGCATTATAGAATGGGCTGAATTAATAGAAGATGCTTTACCTTCTGAATATTTAAAAGTTAGCATAATTAAAGATAATTTAAATGAAAATAGAAGAATTATGAATTTAGAACCTTTTGGAAAAAGATTTGAAAATTTAGTTAATTGTTTAGTTTAATTAATGGAGGTTTATTTTGAAAATACTATGTTTTGATACTTCTAGCAAGCTATGTAGCTGTGCTATTTTAGAAAATAATAATTTAATAGATAAAATAGAATTAGATAATGGATTAACACATTCTCAAAATTTGATGCCTATTATCCAAAAATTGTTATCTGAAAATGATTTAAGCTTAAAAAATATTAATCTAATGGTATGTGATATTGGTCCTGGCTCTTTTACAGGAATTCGTATTGGTATTGCAACTGCTAAGGCTTTTGAGGATAGTTTTAATATCCCTGCAATAGGGGTCGATTCTTTAATAACTCTTGCTTATAATGTAAAATCTCCTGGAATTATTTGCAGTGTAATTGATTGTAAAAATAATAATTGTTATTATGGAATTTATAATTTAGAGGGAAATATCTATACTATATTAAAAGAACCTAATTCTGATAGTTTTGAAAATTGTATAGAATTTATTAACCAGAATTATCCTGATGATAATATTACATTTGTTGGAGATTTAAACGATAATTTTAAAAATATAGTTTCTGATAATATTAAAAAATATACATTTAGTAATTTTAATTTGCTTGATATTTATAACTTAGGATTAATTGGTTTTAATTTATATTGTTCTAATCCTAAGTCAAATTATAATATTCTGCCTTTATATTTAAAAAAGCCTCAAGCACAAAGACAATTAGAAAGTAAAAATATTTCTATAAGACCTATGGTAATAGAAGATTGTAATTTAATAAATATTGATCAATTTGATAATTTTTGGAACTTGCAAAATTTAATAAACGAAGTTAAGTCTAAAAATTCAAAATTTCTAGTTGCTTTGATTAATGGAGAAATTGTTGGTTTTGCTGGTATAAAAATTGTGCTAGATGAAGCTGATATTATGAATATTGCAGTTAAAAAATCTTTTAGAAAACAAGGTATTGCTAAAGCTTTGATGCATGATATTGAAAATTTATGTGTTTCTTTTAATATTAATGCTATAAATTTAGAAGTAAATGAAAATAATTTTGCTGCAATTAATTTGTATAAAAATTTAGATTTTACCGAAGTTGGAAGACGTAAGAAATATTATAATAATATAAATGATGCTATTTTAATGAAAAAAATATTGCAAAAATAAATATAATAAAACTGATTAACTTATTTTTCTTAAGTTAATCAGTAAAATAAAAGGGGATGTTTTGATTGTTTATATAATACTTTAGTTTTGTGTCTGTTTTGTGAATAATGTTTGCTTAAATTGTAATTTTTATTATTTAATCTCCTAAATTTATTCCAACACTTCTTGCTGTTTTTACTAAATCATCATCCATTGTTACTTTTCTTTGATTACTTTCTGCAGTATTTCCTGATACTGCTCCTATTTTTTTGTTTTTTCCTACTACATCTTCTAAAGAGACACTATCTAATTTCCCATTTTTTATAACTGCAAGTGTTCCAAATTTTCCTTCTAATGCAAGTTGCATTGCTTTTGTTCCATATTTTGTTGATAATACTCTATCAAATGCTGTTGGTGTTCCTCCTCTTTGCATATATCCAAGTGTTGTATTTCTTGCTTCTAGCCCTGTTAATTCTTCTAATTGTTTTGCAACTTTTGGTCCGACTCCTCCAAGTTTAGTGTTGTCTACTCCCTTTCCATTATCTCTTGTATTTTCAACTGTTATTTCTCCATTTATTGGTTTTGCTCCTTCTGCCACTACTACTACGCTAAAATTTTTTCCTCTTTTTTGTCTATTTTTTATCTTTCCTGCAACTTTTTCTATGTCATATGGAATTTCTGGAATTAATGCAACATCTGCTCCACCTGCTATTGCAGATTCTAATGCTATCCACCCTGCATATCTTCCCATTACTTCTAATACCATTATTCTATGATGTGTTTCTCCTGTTGTGTGAAGTCTATCTATTGCTTCCATTGCAACTGATACTGCTGTATTATATCCAAATGTTATTTCTGTACATGCTACATCATTGTCTATAGTTTTTGGCACTCCTATTACATTTACTCCTTTTACTGCAAAATCTCTTGCTGATTTTTGTGTTCCATCTCCACCTAATGTAAATATACAATCAAATCCATCTTTTTTTATGTTGTCTATACATACATCTGATAAATCCATATATTCTACATTTCCTCTTTCATCTACTACTTTATAGTTAAATACATTTGCATTTGTGGATGATCCTATTATTGAACCACCTTTTGGTAAAATTCCTTCTGCATTTCCGTTTTCTGCTGTACTTAATCTTTCATATTCATTTTTTAATAATCCATTATATCCATCAATAAATCCATAACACTCTACTCCATTGTTTTCTGCCGTTTTTACAATTCCTCTTATAACAGCATTAAATCCTGCAACATCTCCTCCATTGGCTAGAATTGCAACTTTTTTTAACATAAATTTTTTCCTCCTTTTTACTTTTGTATTTTCTTTTATTATTATACCAATTTTTTGAAAAAATACAACAAATTTGTTATTTTATATACTAATTATTTTTAGGTAATTTTGCAATTAATGCTTTTATTTTTATGCCCTGATCTGTAAACATTTTTTCATGTTCTGTTTCTATATTGTTTTCAAATATTGGATTAGTATGTAAATCATAGGTTTTATTTATAATTTCAAATCCTGCTTCTTTGAAATATATTAAACTTGAATTAAATAAATCGTCATCGTCTGTTTTGAAATATATTTCTGCTTCATTACTTAAAAATTGCTTGTATTTTTCTAGTTGAATTGTGTGTGTTAGTCTTTTTTTTCTGTGTTTTCCTCTTGGCCATGGGTTGCAGAAATTTATATATATTCTTTGGATGTTATCTTGTTTTTCCAATATTAATAATATTCTTTCTATGTCAAATCTTGTTATTGCTATATTTGTGGTGTCTAGTTTTTTTGCTTTGTATTCTGCTTCTATATTTCTTTTGGCAAGGCCAAGCATTGCATCTACTAGGTCTATTGCTATATAGTTTATATTTAAATTTGTAGAGGCTAATTTTGATATAAATGTTCCTTTTCCACAGCCTAGTTCTAAGTGGATAGGGTTCTTTGGTTTTTGGAAAAATTCTTTCCATTTTCCTTTCATTTCTTCTGGGTTTTTTACGTAAAATGTACTTGCTTCTAATTCGGGTCTTGCCCATTTTTTGTATCTGATTCGCATTTTTTTGTTTCCTTTCTGATTGTGAATTATTTTGTGTGTTTTTATTAATTTTTTTGAGATATTGATTTTTGTTTCTTTTTTATCTATGATTTTTTGTTTAAATTAGTGACAGAAAAGACATCTTTTTCATAAATCCCATAAATATTAAAACATATTAATACTCCTTTAATGACAAACTTTACAAGGTTCTCTACCTTCTGATAAAGCTTGTTGTAAAGTAATTTGATGACCTTTTCCTTTTAAAGTTCTGCAATCTTGATTATGGTATTTAGTTCCAGTTTCTCCAACCCAGACCATTTGTGAATTACTATTTGATGTACTTGTAGAACCAGATGATATTTGTTGTGTTGAAGAAGATGATGATGCAGAAGAAGAAGGTGTTTGCTTGTCTTGAGAAGTAGCAGTAGAAACTTTGTTAGATGAAGTTTGAGAAGAATTATTAGTAGAAGATGTTTTTTGTAATTCATTTATTTTAGTTGTTAATTCTTGTTTTTCTGCTTCTAAAGTTGCTTTTTCTTCTTGTAAAAGTTTATTCGCATCTTGCAAGTTAGTAATTTGTGATTGGTTATCAGATATCTTATTATTAAGTTCGTCATTTTCTGATTTTAAACTACTTATTTGATTAGTTAAGTCGTCTATTTGTGAAGTGTAATCATAGGTATCTGAATTAGCATAAGCAATTATAAAACAAAAAAGTAAAAAAGATAAAATTATAATTGCTATATTTTTCTTATCTTTCCAGAAAGATTTCTTTGAAATTGTAGAATTAAGTGTTGATTGAGAAGTATTATTAATATTTTTTTGATTATTATTAGAATTTGAATTAGTTTCCATTTTTATTCCCCCTTTTATTAAAATTAATTATACTAGAAAGCTCCTTTTATTTTAAGATCTTTTACTTTACCTATTCGATAGGTACGTTTTTCATATCATCAAAAGTAATTTTTCTAACTGGACAAATTCTAAAATCTCAAATCATGCAAGATTTTTTCAGTTAATGACTCCGTTGTATTATTTTAGATAAAAATCATATAATAAAATTACAAAAATTCTCATCAATAAAGAAAATCTCTTCATATTTATAAATTGTTCTTTATTATTTCGTTCTATAATCAACAAATTTACATTATTATACAATGAATACTTATATATTTCAACCAGTCATTCTTTTTTAAAAAACAATCTTATCTATTTTATCGTGTTTTTTCATATTGACACAACCTTTTGTTTATGATACTATCTAAAATAGCACAATGAGTTAAAATATGATTTAACCTTTAATGCTAAAGCAATTTAGCTTCACTTAGGTGAATAATAAAAGTTCTAAATTTCTAGGACTTTTATTTTTATATATGTTTGTCATATTTTACCATATATTGTCATATTTTAGCAATACTATTTGCTATTTTTTTATAAATGGTTAATTATGACCTGGTCACGATTAACCAAAAGGAAGGAATGAATTTAAAAATGGAAATTAATTATACTGTGACTAAAGAATTTTTCAATTCATACAATGAAATTTTAAAAAACGAACTACAAATTTCAACAAAACTACTACAAAAACTAATAAAAGAAAATCGAATAAAAATAAATGGCACAAGTATAAACACAAAACTAAAGCCAAATATAAATGATAAAATAAACATCGATTTTTCAAACCAAGAAGACAATTCAAACATAATTCCTAAAAAAATGCCACTATCAATTCTTTATGAAGATGACTGGATATTAATCATTTCAAAACCTGCTGGAATTGCAATACATCCATCAATGTTACACTTTGAAGATTCACTTTCAAATGGAATCAAATATTATTTTGACACAATTGGCTTACATAAAAAAATCCGCCCAGTAAATAGACTAGACTTTGGAACATCAGGAATTGTAATTTTTGCAAAATGTGAATACATTCAAGAATATTTAATAAAAGAAATGCAGTCAAAACAATTTGAAAAACGTTATTTAGCACTAGTAAATGGAAACTTAGAGAAAAAAACAGATACAATAAATTTACCAATAGCAAGAAAACCTAATAGTATCATAGAAAGATGTATTGACTTTAAAAAAGGAAAAACAGCAATAACTCATTATAAAGTCTTAAAGGATTTCGAAAGTTCAAGCCTAGTTGAATGTGTACTAGAAACAGGAAGAACACATCAAATAAGAGTGCATTTTTCATACTTAAATCATCCTTTAGTTGGAGATACTTTATATGGAGATGCCTCACCTATTAGTAGCTTTCAAATGCTACATTGTTATAGAGTAGAATTTGTTCATCCAGTTGGCGGTAAAAAAATAACAATTACTGATTACCCAAAATGGTCAATCGTGACCAGGTCACAATTGACCAATTTAAATTTTAAGTAAATCTGTAAGCCGGGTTCTGTCTTTTAAAATAGTCATTTATCTAGGATATGTATCACTACATACCTCAAGCCACTCATGTTAAGAAGGCGCCGAGCAGGCTTTATCTTCTTTTTAAGGTGTTGCTCCTGATGGGGTTTACACAAAACAAGCTATGTCACCATAGCTCTGGTAAGCTCTTACCTCACCTTTTCACCCTTACCTAAATTTTTTAGGCGGTTATTTTCTGTTGCACTTTCCTTGGGGTTTCCCCCACTAGACGTTATCTAGCATCATTGCTCTATGGAGCCCGGACTTTCCTCTCGTAGTTCCTTTCGGAATTTACCAGCGACTATTCAATTTACTCTAGATTTTATTATATCATATATTGTTTAAATCTTCTAGTAAATTTTTGTATTTTATTAAAAAAACATCTTGGTCTTGTTTTTCTACTGCACTTAGCATTTCGTTTAACATTATATATACTTTGTTTATTGTGTATTGCTTTTGCTCGCTTACTTCTATATCTGTTAGTAATATTTCAAAGTTTTTAGTTGCTGTTTGTATGTCATTTGCTATTTCTTGCCAATTTTTTGAGTCTAGTTTACTATATGCTTTTAATATATTTAGCTTTGTTTGGGATATTATTTTTTCGTTATCGCTTTTAGATACTTGTGTTACAAAATTGTTCATTGTTTCATATAGGTTGACTAGTTTTGATAGTGTTTCTTCTTTGTTTTCAGTTTTCATGGCTTGAGTTAATTCGTCAAATTGAGAGTTGAATTTTAATATTTCTTCTTGATTTTTTGTTACTTTATATATGTCTAGTGTTATTGTTGGTATAGATATATATAAATTTTCTACTTGTGTTTGTAGTTTTTCCCAGTTTATATCTTTGCTATCTACTAGTATTCCTGCTTCTTCCATTGAATACTTTTTTGTTTCTTCTTTGCTTTCTGAGTTTGTGGCTAAACTTCCTTGACTTGTATTTTGAGATTGATTATTAGAGCTTTCTTTGGTCTGTGATTCTCCGTTTGCTAAATTAGTACTTTCGCTTAATTTTTGATCTTCTTTGCTATTGTTTGTTGTTCCTAATTCTTGAACTACTAATTTATAGTTTTCATATTCTACATTATTCATATCATTAAAAAAAGAAATTAATTTTTCGTCTATATATTCTATTTCTGATATAACTTTTGATTGTATTTGTTCGTCATTTTTATTTGTACTATGAACTGCATAATATATTCCAAACCCTATTAATATTACAATAAATACAGTAATTACATAAAATAAAATTTTAAGTGATTTTTTCAAAATAGTTCCTCCATTTCAATTAATTTTTTTATAGATTTTTCTAAGTGTTTCTAATTTCTTTTTATTATTGTTTCCTTTTTTTATTTTTTATATGTATATTTTGTTTAAAATTTTTTATAATAAAAATAGAATTTAAAATGGAGTTTTTTATGGTTACTTTGAGTATTTTTAGTAATAAAAAAGGTGAAATAAATAAATTTTTGAGTAAATTTTATAATACTTCTTTGGATTTGGATAATAATTTGTCCTGGGAAAAAGAATATCATAATCCAATTGAATTAGCTGATATTATAGGTACTTATATTGATAATTCTGATGATTTTAAGTTGAATTTGTTAGTTAGTTTGGATAAGGATGTTTATATTAATATTACTGAAAATAATGCTGATTTATTAATCAGATATCTTTTTGAGAGATATCCTTATTAGAATTTTTTTAAATAGCATCTTTATTTAAATTTTTATGATTAAAAATTTTTATGATATTTATTTATATTTTTGTATTTGTTTTATGTTTATAATTGTTTATATAAAGTTATTAGAATAACACCTATAAAATAATTCACATAATTTTATAGGTGTTATTTTTAATTATTATCTTTTAGATAATTTTTACTTTTTACATGTTTTTTATTTATAAAATTATAATTTTCTAATTCACAACAAGAAAATATATTACAATTTACAGTTATAAAAATTGTAGAGAAGCCCTAAAGATTATTATAGGCTATGAACCATAACGAAAATATATTTTTATTCTTACCAAAATTATTTTTCTAAAATAATTGTAACTGGTCCATCATTTTGCAAAGTTACTTGCATATCAGCTCCAAAAATTCCTTTTTCTGTTTCTATTTCGTATTTTTCTTTGCATTGTTTGCAAAAATATTCATATAGTTTTATTGCTTTTTCTGGAGGTGCTGCATCTGTAAATGATGGTCTATTTCCATCTTTACAGTTTGCATATAAAGTAAATTGAGATACTACTAATAATTTTCCTGCTACTTGTCTTAAATTTAAGTTCATTTTTTGATTTTCATCTTCAAAAACTCTTAAATTGCATAATTTTTTTGCAAGGAATTCCGCTTTTTCTTCATTATCTTCATGGGTAATTCCAATTAAAACAAGAAATCCTTTGTCTATTTTTCCTACAATTTTGCCTTCTACTTCTACTTTTGCATTTTTTACTCTTTGTATTACTAATTTCATTTTTATCACCATTATTAAAATATTACATTTTTAACTATTTTCAAATTTATCTTCTTCTCTATATAAGTTTTTTATCTTTTCTTCTGATATTTCTTCACCTTGACTTATCCCGAGAATTAGATTCTATTTCTACTGTTTTTGCTAAATTACTTTGTTCTTCTGCTATTTTACTTTCATAGTTAAAAGAACCATTCTCTTGTTTTGTTTCTTCACTTTCTTTGTTTTCATTTTCTACTTTAACTTCTGTTTTGTTATCTTTTATTTCGCCTTCTTTAACATCTTTATCGCTATCTATTTTTTCGCCTTCTTTAACATCTATATCGCTATCTATTTTTTCGCCTTCTTTAACATCTGTATCGCTATCTATTTTTTTGCCTTCTTTAACATCTTTATCGCTATCTATTTTTTCTTCTTCTTTAATATCTATATTGCTATCTATTACTTCTCCTTCTTTTACTATGATATTTTCTTCTTGTTTTGCTCCACATTCTGGACAAAATTTCATATTTTTATCTATTTCCTTATAGCAGTTTGGACATTGTTTTTTGTCTTTTAATTCAAGACATTGTTTTAATTTGTCCTCGATTTCATCACTTAATACATCTATTCTCATACATTCTTCTTCTAGACTTTTATTAAGATCAACCTTTTCTTCTCTTATATGATTTTCATACACCTTTTTTCCAATTTCTTCATATATTTCATTTATTTGTGTTTTTATTTCACTTATTTTCATTCTTAGCTTTGCTTCTTTGGCTATTTTTCCTGTTTTGTCTGCTGTTATTTTATACGCTTCACTGGCCTTTTTTCCTAATTTATCAAAAAAATCCATTTAATCTCTTCCTTTCAACATTACAAATTTTTATCCTTTTTATATATTATTGTTTTTTATGTTTATTGTTATTCATATTTTTTTATTTTTGATAAAATTTTATGTTTTTTTTAATATTCCGTTTTCTTTTCTCTTGTCATTAATCTATCTACTGCTTCTTTTGGATCTAATTTATTATATATAACATCATAAACAGTATCTACAATAGGCATTTCTATTTTATGTATTTTTCCAAGTTCATATGCTACATCAATGTTATCTACACTTTCAATTACCATTCCTATTTCTTTTCTAGCTTCTTCTAAAGTTTTTCCTTGGCCTATTAGTTTTCCTGCTCTTCTATTTCTACTATGTTCACTAAGACATGTTACTATTAAATCACCTAAACCACTTAAGCCATAAAATGTGTCTTTTTTTCCGCCTAATGCTACTCCTAAGTTTGTAATTTCTACTAATCCTCTTGTAACTAATGCTGCAAATGTGTTGTCACCAAGACCTATTCCTGAGGCAACTCCAGCACAGAATGCTATTATGTTTTTAAGTGCTCCTCCTAATTCAACTCCTTTTATATCGTCTGATGCATATATTCTCATGTGTTCATTCATAAATGTATCTTGAACCATATCTTTTATTTCTTGCTCTTCAGATGCTATTACTAATGCTGTTGGAATTGCAATAGATACTTCTTCTGCATGACTTGGTCCTGATAATGCTCCAATTCTTGCGCCTGGTAATTCTTCTTTTATTACTTCGTCTAGTGTTTTTAGTGTTTCTTTTTCAAATCCTTTAGAACATATAATTACTGGTCTGTTTTCTACATATTGTTTATATTGTTTAAATATATTTCTTGTAAATTTTGATGGTGTTACATGTATTATAAAGTCTGAATCTTCTATTACTTCTTTAAAATCTAATGAACAATATATATTATCTGGTATATGTAATCCTTTTAAAAATTTACATGCTCTTTCTTCATTTATTATTCTCATTTCTTCTTGGTCAAATGACCATATTTTTACTTTGTTTCCAAGATTTGCAAGGTGCACACCTAATGCTACTCCCCAACTTCCACTTCCTATTATTGCTATTGTTTTCATATTTTTTCTCCTTCTACTTTATTTTTATTCATATATATCTTTTTACAAGTATATGTTATATGTTTTACATTATAATTCTTTTTATTTTATTTTTCAATATATAAACATCGCATCTCCAAAACTAAAAAATCTATATTTTTCTTTAACAGCTTCATTATATGCACGCAATATATATTCTTTTCCTGCAAGTGCTGATACAAGCATTAATAAAGTTGATTTTGGAAGATGAAAGTTTGTTATTAATCCATCTAATATTTTAAATTTGTATCCAGGATATATAAATATTTTTGTATCTCCTTCTTGCTCTTTTACGAAACCTTTTTCATCTGCTATTGTTTCAAGTACTCTACAAGACGTTGTACCAACTGCAATTACTCTTTTTCCATTTTTCTTTGCTTCATTTATTTTATTTGCATCTTCAGCTTTTATGTAAAAATGTTCTGTATGCATTTCGTGTTTTTCTACTTCAGCTTCTTTTACTGGTCTAAATGTTCCAATTCCTACATGTAAAGTTACATTTGCAATTTTTATTCCTTTTTCTTCTATTTTTTTTAGTAATTCTTCTGTAAAATGTAACCCTGCTGTAGGTGCTGCAGCAGATCCGGCATATTTTGCGTATACTGTTTGATATCTATCTTTGTCTTTTAATTCTTCGTGAATATATGGAGGTAGTGGCATTAGTCCTATTTTGTCTAGTATTTCATTAAAGATTCCTTTATATTCAAATTTTACTTTTCTGGTTCCTCCTGGCATTATTTCTAGAATTTCTGCATTTAATAGTCCATCTCCAAATATAACTTTTGTTCCTACATGTAATTTGTTTCCTGGTCTTACTATACTTTCCCAAATATCTCCTTCTATATTATTTAATAATAAAAATTCAACATTTGCTCCTGTTTCTTTTTTTCCATATATTCTTGCTGGTATAACTTTAGTGTTGTTTCTTACTAGACAGTCTCCTGGGTTTAAATAATCTATTATATCAGCAAATTTTTTGTGCTCTATTGTTTGTTTTTCTCGATTTAATATCATAAGTCTTGATTCATCTCTTTTTTCTATTGGTATTTGTGCAATTAGTTCTTCTGGTAAGTTATAGTCAAAATCTGATACTTTCATTTTGCTCTTCCTTTCAATTTCTATTTTTTAGCTTTTTTTCTTATTCCTTCTTTATTTCTTTTTTAAGCTAAAACAAAAAACCATGGCATACAAATTGAAATAAAATTTTATTATAATTTTCCCATGGCTTTCTATTTTCTAATTTCCTTTATTTCCTGCTAAATCTAACATACTTAAGTTAATTCTTCCTTGTTCATCTATGTCTGTAACTTTTACTGTAACTTTCTCACCAACTTTAAGTACATCTTCTACATGTTTTATTCTTTCTTTTGATATTTTTGATATGTGAAGTAATCCTTCTTTTCCTGCTACACCTAAATCTATAAATGCTCCAAATGGCATTATTCTTAAGACTTCTCCATAGTATATTCCACCTACTTCAACATCTCTTACTATATCTTCTATCATTTCTAAAGCTTCTGTTGCTTTTTCTATATCAGATGAGTAGATAAATACTTGTCCATCTTCTTCTATGTCTATTTTTACACCTGTTTCATCAATGATTTTATTTATCATTTTACCACCAGGTCCTATTACGTCTTTTATTTTGTCTACTTTTATTTTAGTATTTACTATCTTAGGGGCATATTTTGATATATCTTTTCTTGGCTCTGAAATTACTGGTAACATTACATCTTCTAATATATGTTTTCTTGCTTTTTTTGTTCTTGCAAATGCTTCTTTTATTATGTCATAAGATAGCCCATCTACTTTTATATCTACTTGTATTGCTGTTATTCCTTTTTCTGTTCCTCCTACTTTAAAGTCCATATCTCCAAAGAAGTCTTCTAGACCTTGAATATCTGTAAGCATTACATATTCTTTATCATTTTCTGGGCTTGTTACAAGTCCTGTAGATATTCCAGCTACTGGTCTTTTTATTGGTACACCTGCATCCATTAAGGCTAAAGTGCTTCCACATATACTTGCTTGTGATGTTGAACCATTTGATGATAATACTTCTGATACTACTCTTATTGCATATGGGAATTCTTCTTCTGATGGAATTACTGGAACTAATGCTTTTTCGGCTAATGCTCCATGTCCTATTTCTCTTCTTCCTGGTCCTCTTGATGGTCTTGCTTCTCCTACACTATAGCTTGGGAAGTTGTATTGGTGCATATATCTTTTGCTTTCTTCTTTGTCTATTCCGTCTAAAGTTTGTTCTTCACTTATCATTCCTAAAGTTGCAACAGATAGTACTTGTGTTTGTCCTCTTGTAAATAAAGCACTTCCATGTGTTCTTGGTAGCAAGCCTACTTCGCAAGATAGTGGTCTTATTTCGTCTAATGCTCTTCCATCTACTCTTTTATGTTCATAGAATATCATATCTCTTACACATTTTTTCTCCAGTTTATATATTGCTTCTGCTAAATCTTGTTTGTGTTCATCTACCATTTCTTCTCCAAATTTTTCAGTATAGCTTTGAACTATTTTATCAGTTAATTCTGAGATATTTTCATCTCTTTTTTCTTTATCTACTTCTTGAACTTTTTCTTTCATTTCTTCTGCATAATTTTCTTCTATAAATTTGTATATTTCTTCATCTACTGCAAATGATTTATATTCAAATTTTGGTTTTCCTATTTCCTTTTGCATTTTTGAAATGAATTTACACATTTTTTTGATTTCTTTGTGCCCTTCTTTTATTGCTTTTAGCATTATATCTTCTGGTATTTCGTTTGCTCCTGCTTCAATCATTGCTATTTTCTTTTCTGTTCCTGCAACAGTTAGTGTTAAATCACTTTTCTTTCTTTCTTCTTCTGTTGGGTTTATTATTATTTTTCCATCTACTAAACCTACATTTACTGCTGCTGTAGGTCCTCCAAAAGGTATGTCTGATATTGATAATGCACAAGATGCTCCTATCATTGCTGCAATTTCTGGTGAGTTATCTTGTTCTACTGATAATACTGTTGCAACAACTACTACATCATTTCTGAAGTCTTTTGGAAATAGTGGTCTTAGGGGTCTATCTATTGCTCTTGAGGTTAGTATTGCTTTGTCTGATGGTTTTCCTTCTCTTTTTTGGAATGAACCTGGTATTTTTCCTACTGCATATAGCTTTTCTTCATAGTCTACTGATAAAGGAAAGAAGTCTATTCCTTCTTTTGGTTGTTTTGATGCTGTAACATTTACTATTACACATGTGTCTCCATATCTTACTAATACACTTCCATTTGCAAGTCCTGCTAATTTTCCTGTTTCGAATAAAATTTTTCTTCCAGCTAATTCTGTTTCATAAACTTTATACATAATATTCCTCCTATTTTTAGTTCTTTTTGATTTTTTATAAATTGCTTTTATTTTGCAATTAGGTTAATAAAATTTCTAGTTTGAAATTTTATTTGTTTTTAGTTTAGAACAAATTAGATGGTAACCTCTATTATATACTAATTTTTTTATGGTTTTAGTTGTATTTTTAGTATATAATACAAGCTACTTACCTAATTTTTTGTCCTATACTTGTTTTTAATTATAAAGTTTTATAATTAATTTTGAAACATTTTTGTAATTTTTATTACTATGGTTTTTATTATAATTTGCATTTTTAAAAAACTTATTCAAAAGCCTATGCCAAATAAAAGCATAGGCTTTTTATTAATTATTTTCTTAATCCTAATTTTTCGACAATATCTCTATATCTTTGGATGTCTTTTTTAGATAAGTAATTTAATAAGTTTCTTCTTTTACCAACCATTTTTAATAGTCCACGTCTTGAGTGATTGTCTTTTACGTGTACTTTTAAGTGTTCTGTTAGTTCACCTATTCTTTCTGTTAAAAGAGCTATTTGTACTTCTGGTGAACCTGTGTCGTTTTCTTCTCTTTTATATTGATTGATTATTTCTTGTTTTCTTTCCTTTGTCATTTTTACACCTCCTATTTTTTTGTTCCTTTAACTGAGCTTAAATTTGGTGTGTGTTTTGTTTTTAAGCTAAGTAAAAGGTCTTTTCTTTTTTGACATTAATATTGTACTACATTTTGTTTGAAATATCAAGGGTTTTTTGCTAAGTTTTATTTAATACACATATCTATGCAATACTGCATCTATCATTAATTCGCTTTCTTTTTCATTTAGTGCTTCTTTTAGTCTATTGGTAGCATTTATTAAATCTTGTTTTCTTTCTTCAAATCTTTTCATATGTCAATACCTTCTTTCTTTATTTCTTCTAAAAAATCTGGCCTAGTATTTTTTTCACATTCCTTTTATTTGAATATATTAAATTTGTATTAGTTTTCCCATTCTAGTTCCCAATCGGAAATTAATACTGTATCTCCGTTCTTTTATGCCTAGTTCTCTTAATTTATCATCTACGCCAATTTCTCTTAATACTTTGTGGAAATAGTACATTGATTCATTGTCTTCTATATTTATTCTTCCCATAAGTCTATCTACCGCTCTACCTTCTACTATGAATTTATTTCCTTCTTTTCTTGCTGTCCATTCGTTTTTCTTGTCTTCTAGGGTGTATACCATTTTTTCTGATTCATCTATTATTGTTTCTTTTGGTAATGTTTTTAGAGCCTTACTTACATGGTCTATTAATTCTTGCACACCTTCTCCTGTTGCTGCTGATATTTTGTAGATTTCTAATTTTTCTTTTTTGGCAAGTAATTCTAATTCTTTGTATAGCGCTTTATCTTGCATTGCATCTATTTTTGTTGCTACTATTATTTGTTTTCTCTTGCTTAGTTTTTCGCTGTATTGTTTTAGTTCTTTATTTATGGTATAAAAGTCTTCTACCGGATTTCTTCCTTCTTGTCCTGAGACATCTATGAAGTGTAGTAATAGCCTTGTTCTTTCTACATGTCTTAAAAATGTTAGCCCTAGACCTACTCCTTTGCTTGCTCCTTCTATAATTCCTGGTATATCAGCTATTACAAATCCGCTTCCGTCTTTTGTTTTTACTACACCTAGGTTTGGTTCTAGTGTTGTGAAGTGATAATTTGCAATTTTAGGTCTTGCTTCTGTTACTTTAGACAAGAATGTTGATTTTCCAACATTTGGAAAACCAAGTAGTCCTACATCTGCTAGAGATTTTAGTTCTAATATTATTTCTTTTTCTTCTCCTTTGTCTCCATCTTCTGAGAATCTTGGAGCTTGCCTTGTAGATGTTGCAAAGTGCGAATTTCCTCTTCCTCCTCTTCCTCCTTTTAATATTAGTTCTGTTTGGTTTGGTTCTGATAAGTCTGCTAAAATTTTTCCAGTTTCTGCATCTTTTACTACTGTTCCAATTGGAACTTTTATATATAGGTCTTGTCCGTATTTTCCATTACAACGATTTCCGCTTCCATTTTCTCCATTTCCAGCTTTAAATCTTTTATTATACCTAAAATCTATTAGTGTATTTTTATCTTTATCTACTTGGAAATATATGTCGCCACCTTTTCCACCATCTCCACCATCTGGTCCTCCTGCTGCTACATATTTTTCACGACGGAATGTTGCTGCACCATTTCCTCCATCTCCTGATTTTATAATTATTTTTGTGTAATCTGTAAACATTTTTTCTCCTTTTTATTTTTATTTTCTATAATTTAAAATAGTCAGTATTATTAATTCAAAATATTCAATATTTTTTTAATTCAAAATAGTTAGTATTTTTTATAATTCAGATAGTTAAGTATTTTTTTATTCAATATAGTCAAATATTTTTATAATTCAAAATAGTCAAGCATCATTGCTTTTTTTACTTTTTTCATTGTTTCTTCTGCAACTAATTTAGCTTTTTTTGTGCCTTCTATTAATATTTTTTCAACAAGTTCTGGTCTTTCTTCATAATATTTTCTTTTTTCTCTAATTGGTTTTAAATAATCACATATATTTTTAGCAAGCTGTTTTTTACAAGCAACACAGCCTCTTTTTCCTTCTCTACATTCACTGCATACTATATTTACATCTTCTGGATTTGTAAATAGTTTATGATAATATGCTACCATACAAATGTCTGGGTTTCCTTTGCTATCTTTTGTTATTCTATTTGGATCTGTTACTGCTCCCATTACTTTTTTTGTTATTTCTTCTTCTGTGTCTGATAAATAGATTGCATTTCCTAGAGATTTTCCCATTTTTTCATTTCCGTCTAAACCTTTTATTCTTTTTCCTTCTGATAAAATTATTTTTGGTTCTTTTAAAACATTTCCATATATGCTATTGAATTTTCTTACGATTTCTCTACATTGTTCAATTAATGGTTCTTGGTCTTCTCCTGCTGGAACTAGTTCTCCTTCAAATGTAGTTATATCTGCTGCTTGGCTTACTGGATAACCTAAAAAGCCATATGTTACACTTTCACCAAAAATTTGCTTTTTTTGTGCTATTTCTGTTTTTACTGTAGGGTTTCTTTGAAGTCTTGATATTGTTACTAAATTTGAATAATATACTGTTAGTTCTGCTGTTTCTGGTATCATTGATTGTATGTAAATTGTTGTTTTTTCTGGGTCTATTCCACACGCTAAATAATCTAGACAAAGTTCTTTAACATTTTTTCTAACTTTTTCTGGATTATCAAAATTATCTGTTAATGCTTGCACATCTGCAATTAGAATAAACATTTCATATTCTCCACTATTTTGCATTTCTACTCTTTTTTTTATTGATCCAAAATAGTGACCTATATGCAATTTTCCGGTTGGTCTATCGCCTGTTAATATTCTTTTTTTCATGTTTTTACTCCTTCCTTTATTATACAGTTATTTCATAGTATTATTAAATTATTTTGATGTTTTTATACTATTTCACCAGTTAAATCATATTCACTTACATTTTTAATTTTGCATTTTACAAATTGGTTTAAATATTTTTCTCCTTCATTTTCTTTTGTTATTTCTATATAGACTAATCCATCTATTTCTGGAGCATCTTGGCTTGTTCTTCCTATTAAGAATTTGCCATCAAATGATTTTTCTTCTATTAATACTTCATATGTTTTACCTAATTTTCCTTCTAAGTTTTGTTTTGATATTTCTTTTTGAATTTGCATTATTTTTTTATATCTTGCTTTTTTAGTGTTTCCGTGTATTTGCATAGGTAATCTTGCAGCTGGTGTTCCTTCTTCTTTTGAGTATTCAAATGCTCCTAGTTTGTCAAATTTTGCTTGTTTTACAAATTCTTGTAATTCTTCAAATTTTTCTACAGTTTCTCCTGGAAAGCCTACTATTAAACTTGTTCTTAGTGTGACTTCTGGGATTTCTTTTCTTATTTCTTTTATTAGATTTATTATTTGCTTTTTGTTTGTTCTTCTGTTCATCTTTTTTAAAATTTCATCTGATATATGTTGAATTGGTATATCAAAGTATTTTACAATTTTTTTGTTGTTTGCAACTGTTTGTATTAATTCAGGTGTTATTCCTTCTGGATATGAGTATAAAAATCTTATCCATTTTATTCCTTCTATTTTGCTAATTTCTTCAAGTAATTCGGCAAGTTTTGTTTTACCATATATATCTATTCCGTATTTTGTGGTATCTTGTGCTATTACTATTATTTCTTTAATTCCTTTTGATGCAAGCATCTTGGCTTCTTTTATTATTTCTTCCATTTTTCTACT
This sequence comes from uncultured Clostridia bacterium, assembly GCA_944391785.1. Classification (GTDB taxonomy): domain Bacteria; phylum Bacillota; class Clostridia; order TANB77; family CAG-508; genus CAG-269. The sequence goes on along the minus strand of CALXUX010000084.1, from coordinate 11,736 downwards.
TATAAATGGTCCTCTTATATATGGAATTGCACAGTATGTGCATCTATTGCTACATCCTTCTCCTATTTTTAGGTAGGCATAATTTTTTCCTGTTGTTATTTCTCTTTCTAAAAATTCTTCTGATGTTGGCATTGGAAGTGGTAACATGTCAAGCAGGCTATTTGATAGTTTCTTTTCAGTTTTTTCTACTTTATTTCTTTTTATTAAATCTTCTATTATATTCCAAAAATTATCGTAGTCTTCTAGTTTTATAAATAAGTCTACTTCTGGTAGTAGTTTTATTAATTCTTCATAATATCTTTGAACTAGACACCCCATTACAATTAAATATTTACATTTTTGCTTTTTATATTCTGCCATTTCTAGTATTGTATTTATTGCTTCTTCTTTGGCTGTATCTATAAATCCACAGGTATTTATTACTATTATTTCTGCTTTTTTTGGGTCATTTACTATTTCATATTTATTTTTTTTAAATTGCCCTATTGCAATTTCTGTGTCTATTAAATTTTTACTACATCCTAATTTTACAAATCCTACTTTCATTTTTACCTCATTTTCTATGTTATTTTTTTTAACGATTTTAATCTTTGTGGCTACAAATATGCTTTCTTGTCAATTCCATTAAATCTAATTTTGTAAAACCTTCTATTTGTGTTTTGGTTCTATCTAATTTTAATACTTCTTCTAATAAAGATTGTATTTTTGCTTTATTTTCTTCGTTTTTCATGTCTATATAGTCAATTATAATTATTCCACCAATGTCTCTTAATCTTAATTGTTTTGCAATTTCTATTGTTGCTTCTTTGTTTACTGTGTATATAGTTTGTTCTATATCTTTATTTCCTGTGTATTTTCCTGTGTTTACATCTATTGCAGTTAGTGCTTCTGTTTTATCTATTGTTATAAATCCACCACATTTTAGCCATATTTTTCTTTTTTGCATTTTTTCTAATTGTTTGTCTATGAAAAAATTTTTCATTAAATCTTCTGTTTTTTCTAATTCTAGTTTTATTTCTGCATTTTTTATTTCTTCTTTTATGAATTCTTGGAGCTCTTTATATTCTTTTTCGTTGTTTGTTATAATTCTTTCTAGTTTTTTATCTGCTAGGTCTATTAACATTTTTTGAACAATGTTTTCTGCCTTATATAATATTTTGCCTTTGTTTTCTGATTTTTGGTATTCTTCTTTTATTTTTTTCCATTTGTTTTCTAAATATTTTATTTCTTCTATAATTTCAGTGTTTTTTCCTTTTGCTGATGTTCTTATGATTGCACCATTTCCTTTTGGTATGTTTTGTTTTACAATATTTATTAATCTTTCTTGCTCTTGCACTGATTCTATTTTTTTTGATATTGTTAATACATCAGTTTCTGGCATAAATACTATATATCTTCCTGGCAAACTTATATGTGTAGATACTCTTGCTCCTTTTTGATCATTACTGTCTTTTTTTATTTGAACAAGCATTTTTTTGTTTGTTTTTACAAGTTTTCTTATATCTAGGTTAATAGTTTGTTTTTGCTTTTTTTCGTCTACTTTTGGGACTATATCTTTTACATGTATAAAACTATTTTTTTCAGTTCCTATATCTATAAATGCCGACTGCATTCCTGGTATTATGTCTTTTACGATTCCTACATATATATTTCCTTCATATCTATTGGTTTTTTCATTTTCTTCATAGTATTCTAGTAAGTTTCCATTTTCTAGTAGTGCTATTTTTTCTTGTTCTTTATTTTTATCTATTATTATTTCTAACATTTGCTCTCTCCTTAAAGTTTTTGTATTATTTTTTATGATATATTAAATTTATTCATTGCATTATCTATTCCTTTTGATATTATTTCAATTACTGCTTCTGTTGCTTTTTTTATTCCTTCGTCTAATATTGGTCTTTCTTCTTTTGGGATTTGGCCTATTACATAGTTTATTTTGTCAAATTCATATATTGGCCTTCCTATTCCTACTCTTATTCTTGGAAAGTCTTTGGTTTTGATGTTTTCAATTATTGATTTCATTCCATTGTGTGAGCCTGGTCCTCCTGTTTTCCTAAGTTTTATTTGACCTTTTGGTATGTCCATGTCATCATATATTATGATTAATTCTTGAGTTGTTATGTTGTAAAATTCCATATATTTTTTTACTGCTTCTCCACTTAAGTTCATGTATGTTTGGGGTTTTAATAGAATTACTTTTTTTCCTTCTATTAGTGCTGTTTCATATAGCCCATTATATTTTTCTTTTTCTATTGTGATGTTGTATTTTTTGGCAATTTCGTTTATTACGTCAAACCCCATGTTATGCCTTGTATTTTTATATTGATTTTCTGGATTTCCTAATCCTACTATTAAATACATTTGCTTTCTTCTCCTTTAACATATATATTTTACAATGTTTTTGAAGTTTTTTCAAGGAGTTTTGGAAAGTTTCATTTTGGAAAGGTTTATTTTGTGTGTATGTTAAAATTTATATGTAGAAATTTTATATAAAAAGCAAAATACCAAGTATATACATTACTATTTTAAAGTATAGTTATACTTGGTAGATTGCTTTTTGATATATTTTTGATATATTTTTGATATATTTTTGATATATTTTTGATATATTTTTGATATATTTTTGATATATTTTTGATATATTTTTCATTTATTTTTGATATATTTTTCATTTATTATAAATATTTTATTTAAAAACTGGATAACCTTTTTCTCCTGTTAATGTTGATATTGTTATTCCTGCTTGGATTAGTAAAATTATTATTGTTATAACTAGTACCATTTGTGTGATTCTTGATTATCAAATATATTTATTAATTATATTTTCTCTACATATATCTCATCATTTACTGCGACTACTGTATATTTATATATATTTTTTATTTCTTTTATCTCTTCAAATTCTGCATATTCTTCTATTTGTTTTTTAGCTTCTTTTTGTTTTTCTTTTAATTTTTTTGCTTCTTCTTTTTTTAGGTATTTGAATTCTATCATTACTCCTTTATATCCTTTAGTTTGGTCTTTTGGGATTAAGAGTATATCTGGATATTTTCTTTGGATTTCCATTTCTGATTTTAATCTAAATATTTTTAGGTTCATTGCTATACAGTAGAAGATTAGCTTTATATATTTTTCATCAAATTTTACATAGTCTCTATTTGATAGATTTTTTAAGTATTTTGATAGCATTTCTATTATTTTATCTATTTTTCCTTCTAGGGCTATTTCTCTTGCTATTTCTGTGTAGTTATCGCTTATTTCTATGTTAATTTCTTCTTTTAATATTTTTAAGAAATAATCTGAGTATATTTCTTTCATTACATTATTTGGTATTTCTAACTTTGGGTATCCGACCTCTTCTCCTGCTATTGTTAAATATCCTAAATAGTATAACATTGATATTAAGTCTGTTTCTGTAAATTCCATTGCTGGGTTGAATTTTTGTCTTATTTCACTTACTATTCCTTCTCCTGATACTGTTTTTTCTATTACTTTTTCTCTTTCTTCTCCTTTACATAAGCTTAGCATTTTTCCAAGTTTTGTATAATCACTTGCTATGTTTACATCTATTAATTGGTCTGGGATTCTTCCAAAACTTTTATAATCTTTTAAGAAATATAAGCACATGTTTGAGTTGTATATTTTTTCTTTTCCATATAAGGAAAATTTATACCCATCATAATTTTCTTTCATTATTGGTAATAGTTCTTCTTGTTTTTCATTTTCTATGTTTTGGTTATTCATCAATTTTTTTAATTCTTCTTCTGTAAATCCCATCATTTCATTAAATCTCTCGTCTTGTGTTTTATCTGAACTGATATTAAATCCTGATGTTAAACTATCTAGTGTTATTGGGGCAACTCCTGTTATGAATATTCTATCTATTACACTTTCTGTTCCTTCTTTTAGTATTTCATACCATTTTCTTATTTTTCCATTTTTTGATACTAAGTTTTTAAATTGACTTGTATTAAATCCTAATAATTCATTTGCAAAGTGATCATATTCATCTATAATAACATAAATTTTTTCATTTGATTTTTGTATTTTAAATGCTTCTATTAAACTGCTTAATAGTCCTTCTGCTGTTAGTTCTGGATTTACATAAAAATCTAGGTTGTATTTTTGCACAAAGCTATCTATTGAAATTGTAACTTTTTCCTTAAATCCTTTTATTGTTGTTTCTTCATTTGCTGTGTCTATTCCTGAAAAGTTAAATTTTAATATGTTATAACTGTTTTTTAGTTTGGTTGGATTTTTTCCTATATATGTGTTTCCATATAGTTTTTCGAATTTATCTTCCTTTTTTATATCATAATAGTTTTCTAGTGTGCTTGTAAATAGAGTTTTTCCGAATTTTCTTGGTCGTAAAAATAATATTCTTTTTTCTGGTAAATTTTCTAATTTTTCTATATATTGAGTTTTATCAACATAGTAGTACCCATCTTCTACTAGCTCTTCATAATTACTTATTCCATATGGTAATTTTTTCATTTTATACCACTTCCTTATTTTTATTTACTTTTTTATTTTACTATACTTGTGTAAAAATGGCAAGATTTTCGAATGTATTAAATTGCCTATTTTTATTATTTTTACTTGAATTTTTATTTAAAAACTGGATATCCTTTTTCTCCTAATTTCCATTCTAACCATTCTGCGTTTTGTATTCTATTATTGTTTAATACATTTACAAAATTTTCATTGTTTTGTATTTGCATTTTTGTTATTCCTTCTTCTGTTGCTCCTATACTATTTGATTTGGTTTCATCATAATATACATTTTTTATATTTAATATCTTTTCTGTATCATTATCATTTGTTGGTATTGTTCCTATTATTGCTTTATCACTTTTTCCTGCTAGTATTAGTAAAATTATTATTGTTATAACTAGTACCATTAGTGTGATTCCTGTTTCTTTTGTTTTTTGATGTTTTTCTTGTTTTAACATTTGTTTACCTCCATTTTTTACTTTTTAATTAATTTTTTTGCCTACTTTTAGTATTTTTATTGTTTTTGGAGTTTATTATTCTTTACATTTTTGTAAATTCAGGTATTTTTTATTGTTTTAATTAAGTTTTTTTATTTCAAACTAAATTTCAAACCAAAATTTCCTTATTCAAATATACAGAATAAATATATGTTCTATCTACTTTCCTATTAAGAGCATTTTCTAATGCTTCTTTATATATTTGAATTTGTTTTAAATATTTTGCAACTAACAAACTTTCTTCTCCTTGTTTTACAAAATCTGTTTTATAATCTACAAGTACTAATTCATCATTTTCAGTAATATAATATAAATCTATAATACCTTGTACTAATATATCTTCTTCAATATTTTCATATTCTTTAAATATATCTTTTGATTTTATATTTATATAAAAAGGTTTTTCTTTGTAGATTCTTTTTGCTTTTTTTAATTCATTTCCTATAACTGATTTTGTGAATTTTAAAATATTATTTAAGTTTACAACTTTTCCTTCTTCTTCGGTTATAAGATTTTGTTTTACTAAATTTTGTACTAATTTTTCAATTTCTTCAATATTGTATTCTTTTTTATTATCTAGTTTTTGCATACATAAATGCATTACTGTTCCTTTTCTTGCACTTGAAATTTTTTGTTTACCTTTTATGAAATTTGGAATTGCAAATTTTTGATTTTCTTCTTTTGGTTTTTCAATATTTTCTTGCTCATCATTTTCTTTTATTTCCATTTTTTTTGGCACTTCTATTTCTACTTTTTCTAGCTCTTTTATTTCTGTAACAGACATTTTAGTTTTTATTTTTGATGCCTCATAGTATGGATATTTGTATTCTAAAGTTTTTCTTATATTTTCTTTTATTTCTTTTGTTTCTTCTTTTTGCTCTTTTAATTCTATTTGATTTATTCTATTTTTGTTATCTTCACTATTTTCTTCTTCTGCATTTTTTACAATTTTTATACATTTATCTTTATTTGTTACATTTAATGTAAATAAATCTGTTTTTTGCATTTCATATAAGTATACAAGCATTAACCATTCAAAATATGATTTACTATCCCTTACCAATACAGGATTTATTTTATTTTCTTGTTTTTCATATATTGATACCTTCTTTTCGAGTTTTTCTTTTTTATCTTCATAGTTTTTAACAACTCCTGTAATAAATAATTTTTCTTTTGCTCTTGTTAATGCTACATATAATACTCTCATTTCTTCTGCTATGTTTTCTAGTTCAATTTGTCTTTTTACAGCTTCTCTTGTTAGAGTATCATATTTTACTTGTAGATTGTAATCTATATATTTTGCTCCTATTCCTAAGTTTTGGTGTAATAATACTGAATCTTTTTTTATTTCTTGCATATTAAATTGTTTATTACAATTTGCAAGAAATACTATAGGAAATTCTAGTCCTTTACTTTTATGGATACTCATTATTCTCACTACATTATCATTTTCACCTATTATTTTTGCAGACCCCATATCTCCACTTGTAAGTGATATTTTTTCTATAAATTGTATAAAATTATATAATCCTTTAAAACTTGCTTCTTCATAATCTGTTGCTCTTTCAAATAACATTTTTAAGTTTGCTTGCCTTAGGTTTCCATTTGGCATAAGACCTACAAAATTATAAAAGCCTGTATCTGTGTATATTTTCCATATTAATTCTGCTAAAGATAAGTATTCTTTTTCTTGTTGCCAGGTTTGCAAATTATTAAAAAATTTATCTATTTTTTCTTTTAAATCTTTATTTACATTAATTCTTGCTTTTTTTAAACATTCATAAAAACTATCATTTTTGTCACTTAATCTGATTTGTACTAAATCATCATCTGTAAATCCACCTATATTTGATCTTAAAACTGCAACAAGTGGTATGTCTTGTATTGGGTTGTCTATTATTTTTAATAAATTTATTATTGTTTGAACTTCTATTGAGTCTAAGTATTGTTCTGTACTGTCTGAAAAAACTGGTATTTTTAAGCTTAATAATGCTTGCTCATATATGTTTGCTTTTTCTTTAGTTGACCTTAGTAAAATTACTATATCTCTGTATTTTATATTTTCAAATTCTTTAGTTTTTCTATTATAAATCTTATATTTTTTTTCAACCAATTCTTTTATTTTTGTTGCTATAAATTTGGCTTCAAGCTCTATGTCTTCTATGTTTTCATATTCTAGTGTATCTGAATTTGAATCTGTATTTTCCTCTTCTATTATTTCTTCCTTAATTTCATTATAGTTTTCTGTTTCTTCTGTTCGTTTTGGTATATTTATTATATCTATTTCTGTTTTTAAATCTTGGTTTATTTCTTTGTAATCTGCCCCATAGTTTAAATATTCGTTTTCAATATATTGAACTTCTCCCATTTTTTTACTCATTATGTCTTGAAATACTAAATTTGTAAAACTTAAAACATTTTCTCTACTTCTAAAGTTTTTAAATAATTGTATTTTGGTTCCTTTTGGTAATCTATTTTTAGTATTTTCTTTAGGTTCTTTATGGTTATTACCTTTTTTTATTTCTTCCTTATTTTCTTTTATATTTTTATAATTTTCGTATTTTTCTAAAAATAAATCTGGCATTGCTTGTCTAAATTTGTATATACTTTGCTTAACATCTCCTACCATAAATATATTATTTTTTTTAGAAACCGCTTTTAATATATTTTCTTGAACTAAATTACTGTCTTGGTATTCGTCTATTGCAATTTCTTCAAATTTTTCTGAATATTTTTTTGCAACTTCTGTTTTTTGCATATTTTTATTTTCATCTTCTTTTAATAATATTGACAATGCAAAATGTTCAATATCTGAAAAATCTACTATGTTTTTTTCTCTTTTTTTACTTGTAAAAATATTATTAAATTCTAATATTAAATTTTTTAATTTTATTAATATATCATAAGTACTATAAATTTCTTCATTTGCATCATGTGAATTTAATATTATCAATTTTTTTAGTTTTTTTATCTTTTCTTTTACTTGATCTCTAACTTTTTTTGCTTCTTCTTTAATATCACTTTCTATTTTTTTTCTAGGCCAAGTAATAAAGCTTAAATTTTGAACAATTTCATATGTATTATCCCAAGAATTCAAATTTTTTTTCAAATTTTCTAATTGATTTATATCAGAAGATATTGCCATTTTATAATCTTCTAAATCCGAATCATAAGAAAGAGTATTTTCTATATCTTTTAATAAAATTATATCGCCTGCTATCTCATCAAAAGTCTCGTCTAATATAATCTTTCCCCAGACAGTTTTAGTAAAATCAACATCCAAACTATCCTTTAAATTAAACATTTCAAATTTTTCATTAAGCCACTTTTCTGGAAAAGGATTTGAACTTATAAAATTATATATCTTTAAAATCAAATCCTTTAATGGCGTATCATCTCTATAAGTTGTATATGTATTTATCAAATCAGAAAAATCTTCATTTTCTTCTTCATATTTCTTTTCAAACATCTCATCTAGAACTTCTTGTTTTAACAACTCAATCTCCGGAACATCTGCAATTCGGAAATTAGGAGAAACATTTTCCAGTTCATAAAAATGATTTCTTACAATTTGCAAACAAAAAGAATCAATTGTGCAAATATTAGAAACATTAAGAAGAGTAATTTGCCTCTGAAGCCACTCATCATCCGGACTTTCCTCTAGCCTTTCATAAAGCACATTCAAAACTCTCTCTCTCATTTCCGCTGCTGCTGCATTAGTAAAAGTAACTACCAATAACTTATCAATATCCACTTTCTCATTTATAACCTTATTAATAATTCTCTCAACTAAAACCGCTGTCTTACCACTCCCAGCAGCTGCTGCAACTAAAATATTATTTCCTTTTTCATAAATTGCTTGTTTCTGCTCCTCCGTCCAATTTGGCATACAAATCCTCCTTCTTTGGTCAATTGTGACCAGGTCACAGTTGACCATTTTTCAAACTGACCAAATTGACCTTTTATACATATTTTTCTATTAATACTACTGTTCTTCCGCTTCTTGTGGTTCCAGTAAATTCTTTTATTATGAATCTTCCTTTTCCTCTTATTGTTATTATGTCATTTAGTTTTACATTTTTTGATGGTTTTTTTTCGTTTTGACCGTTTATAAATACTCTTTCTTGTGATATTATTTCATTTGCTTTGCTTCTTGAGGTTCTTGCTAAGTCTGAGACTATATTGTCTAGTCTTAGTGATGGGACTATTATGCTTATGGTTTCTACTTTTGTTTCTATTTTTCTTAGTTTGTTTATTTCTAGTATTTCTATTTGTGCATTTTGAAATCTGGTTAAAGAGTTTAGGTCATTTTTTAGGCTTTGGGCTATTTCTGTTTTTACTATTATGTCTGCTCCGTCTTCTGATACTATTATGTCTCCTATTTTTTCTCTTTTTATTCCTAGTTTTATTATTCCTCCTAGGTAGTTTCTGTGGGTGAATTTTCCTTTGTCTTCTTGTTTTAGGGTTATTCTTATGATTTTTAGTGTTTCTTTGATGTTTTCTTGCAAGTTTTTTTCTGTTATTTCAGGTTTTGTATATATTTGTAAGATATTTCTTTCTGCTTCTTGGTACCCTCCATAAAATTTATATGTTGTGTATTCTATTTTTCTTAAGAAATTTTTTACTAGGGATATTTTGTACATGTCAAGAAAGTCTGTTGTTTCTATTTTTTCTCTTTTTTGTGCAAGTTCTATTTTGTCTAGTATTTGTGCTAATATTAACTTGTCTTCTTGTTTTTTGTAGTCTGATAATATTTGTTCTTTTTGCATGTTTTTTCTTCCTTTCTTTTAGGCTTTTTATTTTACCATTTTTATTATTTCATTTTTTATATTTTGAGTATCTAAACCGTATAATTTTTCTATTTCTTGAACAGTTCCATGTTTTATAAATTCGTCTGGATATGCAAAGTTTTTTATATTTATATTTTGCATTTTTTGTTCTACTATAAGTTCTGCTATTGTTGTTGCAAGTCCTCCTAGTATTGTTCCGTCTTCTATTGTGATTATGTTTTTGGTTTTGTTTATTGATTTTGCAATTAGTTTTTTGTCTAGTGGTTTTAAGAATCTTACATTTATTACTTCTATGTCTATTTTTTCTTTTAACTCTTCTGCAATTTGCATTGCTCTTGATACCATTTTTCCTATTGCAATTATGGTTAAATCTTTTCCTTGTTTTAGTATTTCGCTTTTTCCTGTTTCTATTTTTTGGTGCTTTTTGAGTTTATAATTTTCTTCTCCGACCTCTTGGGTATCTAATTACTACTGGACTTTTTAAATTTACTGCATATTCTAGCATGTCTTGTAATTCTTTAAAATCTTTTGGTGCTAGTATTTTTAAGTTTGGTACTAGCCTAAAGAAACTCAAGTCTAATGTTCCTTGATGTGTTTCTCCATCTGCTCCGACAACTCCTGCTCTGTCTACACACATTATTACTGGTAAGTTTTGAATTGCTACATCGTGTATTACTTGATCATATGCTCTTTGGTAAAATGATGAGTATATTGGAACTACTGGTATCATTCCTTCTTTTGCCATTCCTGCTGCCATTCCTATTGCATGTTGTTCTGCAATTCCTATATCAAAAAATCTTTCTGGAAATTCTTTTTGAAATTGTGTAAGTCCTGTTCCATCTTTCATTGATGCTGTTATTGCTACGATTTTTTTGTTTTTTCTTGCAAGTTCTACTAATTTTTCTCCAAATGCTTTTGAGTAATCTTTTGCTTTTTCTTTTTTTGGTTTTCCTGTTTCTAAATCAAATGGTCCTGTTGCATGGTATTTATCTGGATTTGTTTCTGCTATTTTATATCCTTTTCCTTTTTTAGTTAATACATGGATTAGTATTGGTCCTTGTACTTGTTTACTTAAACTTAAAATGTTTTCTAGTTCTTCTAGGTTATGACCATCTACTGGGCCTAAATATGTAAAGCCTATATCTTCAAAAAACATTTTTGGTATTATTAATTGTTTTAAACTTCTTTTTATTCTTTGGACAACTTTTACAAATGGTTTTCCTATTCCTGGTATTTTTAAAATTATTTTTTTGGCTGATATATTTGATTTTGTGTATAGTTTTTTGGTTCTTAGTTTGCTTAATAACATATTTAGTCCACCAATATTAGGTGATATGCTCATTTCGTTATCGTTTAATATTACTGTCATATTAGTTTTACTATATCCTACATCATTTAATGCTTCTATTGCCATTCCTCCTGTTAGGGCTCCATCTCCTATTACTGCAATTACATTGTTTTTTTCGTTTTTTAGATCTCTTGCTCTTGCCATTCCTAAGGCTGCAGAAATAGATGTACTACTGTGCCCTGTGTTGAAACAATCTGATTCTGATTCATTTGTTTTTGGAAAACCTGCTAAACCATTTAATTTTCTTATTGTTTTTAGAGCTTCTCTTCTTCCTGTTATAATTTTATGCACATATGTTTGATGTCCTACATCCCACACTATTTTATCTGTTGGCACATTAAATACACTGTGCAAAGCTATTGTAAGCTCTACAACTCCTAAGTTTGATGCTAAGTGTCCTCCATTTTCTGATACTATTTGCAATATATATTCTCTTATTTCTTGTGCTAATTGCTTTTTTTGTTGTAATGTTAGTTTTTTTACATCTTCTGGTGAATTTATTTCTTGTAACATTTTTAAGACCTCATTTTTATTAGATTTTGCTTTACTATTTTATCATAGTTTAGTTTAAAAATCTATAGTTTTGGTATATTGACAAAATATTCGT
>CALXUX010000083.1 GCA_944391785.1 uncultured Clostridia bacterium | reverse complement strand
AATTCTTTTATTAATTCGTTTAATTCCATTTTTTTATCCTCCGTATCTTCTACGGAAGATATCTTATCATATCTTGCTTTTAATGTCAACTAACTTGACAAAGAACCACTTTACTTGACAAAGTCATAAATTGCTTCTTTTTTGAAAATAAAAGGGGATGTTTTTTTATTTAAATCAGTTCTTAAACTGATTATGTTTGTATTATAAATAAGTTTTTTGCCCATTTTGTGAATTAAAAGTGAAATTTTGTTAAATAAATGTTAAAGTTAAGGTTGTTCCCCAAGTGTTATAGTTAATTCTTTTTCTTGTCCGTCTCTGTTTACTTTAACTTTCATTTCATCACCTATTTTGTGAGAATTTTTTATTTTATTTAAATCATCCATATTTGTAATTTTAGTTCCATCAGCTTCAATTATGACATCACCTGGTTTTAGACCAGCTTTTTCAGCACTAGAAAAATCTTCTATAGATTTTACATATACACCAACTACTAAGTTATAAGTTTTAGCAGTATTTTCATCTAAGTCAATTCCAGTAATTCCAATGTAAGGTATTTTAACTTTGCTATATTCAATTAATTGAGCTGTTATATCAGTTGTAGAATTTATAGGAATAGCAAATCCAATACCTTCAACACTATTTCCAGTAAGTTTTAATGTATTAATTCCAATTACTTTACCTTCACTGTTTACTAAAGCACCACCACTATTACCAGAGTTGATAGCAGCATCAGTTTGAATTAAAGTATACTTTTTACCGTCAGTATCAGTTATTTCTCTATTAACTGCACTTATAATTCCTGTAGTTACAGTACTTTGCATTCCCATTGGATTACCAACAGCCATTGCGAATTCTCCAACTTTAATTGAGTCTGAATCTGCAAATTCTGCCTTTACAAGACCTGTTTTATTAATTTTAATAACTGCTAAGTCTGTTTGCTCATCTTTACCTACTATTGTTGCTTCATATTCTGTTGAATCATTAAATAAAGTAACAGTTATTTTATTTGCTTCTGATATTTGGTAGAATGAGTCTTCGTTAGTAGAAGAAATTACATGGTTATTTGTAAGTATATAACCATCTTCACTTATAATAATTCCAGAACCTGAAGCAGTTGCACTAGAAGTACTTGATTGCCCAAACATAGATAGCATTGAATTGTTCACAGTATATTCAACTTTTATACCAACTATAGAAGGCAATATTTTATTTGCAGCATATACTGCAGTATCAGAGAAATTAGATAAAGAAATTTGAGATACATACCCAGAAGATTCATTAGAAGACCCGAGTATTACTTAATCCTGCTCCAGAAGAATTATTTCCAAGTAAATTTTCTCTAATAGAAGGAACTCCAAAACATGTTCCTACAACTACAGCACAACCTACAACACCACTAAAAAAAGGTAATAATACACTTTTTCCAAACCCAGAATTTGTTTTAACTTTTTTATTATTATATGGGTTTGCTCCTACTACAGTTGTAAAGGTTGCTTTGTTTTCTTGTTTTTTTTCATTTTTTATTTCGTCCATTTAAAAGACCTCCTAATTTTTATTATTTATGATACCCTAAATTTACTATAGAATACAATAGTTTTGTGAAAATTTTGTGAAAGAAATGTTATAAGTTAAAGTTTTTTTAAATAAAAAATTGAAAAAATATAAAAATAAATATATAATATAGAAAATTAAAAAAGTTTAAAGTTATAAAATAAGAAAATTTGCAAAATATAAGTTAAAAATTAAATATACGCTTTGGTTATAAACAAGTAATCAAAAAGACTTATATCTTAAAATAAAGCTAAATTTTCTATTATATCAAAAAATAAATTAAATAAATGGAGGTTCAAATGAATTTTATAAAAAGAAATAATGGAATAACATTAGTAAGTTTAGCAATAACAATAATAGTATTAGTAATAATTGCAGGCATCACAATTTATTATAGTAACAGTTCTATAAGAAATGCGAACTTGCAAAATTTTAAAACAGATATGTTATTAATAGAAGCCAAAACAAAAGAATATGTAGAAAATGCAAGTTATGAACTAGGAGTAAATCCAGAACAAGCAACAGAAGAGATGAAAGCCAAAGCAAATTCACACTTAAAAGGAACAATGGTAACATCAGAAGACACAAGTTTAGTAAATAAACTAACAGGCACAATTGGAATATCACAAGAAGATATAAACAATGGGCTTATATATAAATTATCAACACAAGACCTAGTAGATATGGGAATAAACAATGTAGAATCAGACGAAAAAAATGGTTATTATATTGTAAAATACGATAAAACTAATGCAAATGTTACTATATACAATTCAGTAGGATTTAGACTAGAATCAGGAACAGTAAAATATTGTTTAGATGACATAAGAGACATAGACACTGTTGAATAAAAAAAGTTACAAAATAACAAAAACAAAAAGAGGAAAAGAAAATGAAAGAAAAAGAAGAAGAACGTTTAAAAAATTTGAAACTAATAGAAAAAGACTTAAACCAAAAAGGGTTTAAAAAAATATGTGGAATAGATGAAGCAGGAAGAGGGCCTCTAGCAGGTCCTGTTGTTGTTGCAGGAGTAATAATGAAAGAAGATTCCTTTATAGAAGGAGTAAATGATTCCAAAAAAGTTTCAGAAAAGAAAAGAGAAATATTATATGATAAAATAATAGCTGAAGCAATAGCATATTCTGTTGCAATAATTGGTCAAGACATTATAGATGAGATAAATATATTAAATGCAACAAAAATGGGAGTCACAAAAGTAATAGAAGAACTATCAACAAAACCAGAATTAATAATAATTGATGCATTAGAACACATAGACACAAAAGGAATCCCATATGAATCAATAATAAAAGGTGATGCAAAATGTTATTCTATTGCGGCAGCCTCAATAATTGCAAAAGTAACAAGGGACAGAATAATGAGACAATGGGATGAAGTATATCCACAATATGGTTTTAGTAAACACAAAGGATATGGAACTAAAATGCATATTGAAGCAATAAAACAATATGGCTTAACTCCAATACATAGAAGAAGTTTTACAAAAAATTTTGTTTAATATAAAGAATAAAAAATTAATTAAATAAAGAAAAAATTTCTTATAAAAAATATTCTCATAATTAAGTAAGCATTTAAACAAAAAGAGGAAGGAATGAATTTTTTAATGCATATTTTAAATATTTTAGAAATAATAGAAAAAAAGAGAGACAAAAAGGAATTAACTAAAGAAGAAATAGAATATTTTATAAAAGGCTATACAAATGGAACTATAAAAGACTATCAAGCAGCGGCATTATTAATGGCAATATATTTAAATGGAATGACAAAAGAAGAAACCACAAATTTAAGTATAGCAATGGCAAACTCAGGAGAAATATTAAACCTAAACTCAAAAGGAAAAATTTTTGTAGACAAACATTCAACAGGAGGAGTAGGAGATAAAGTTTCATTAATTTTATTGCCACTTGTAGCAAGTCTTGGTGTTCCAGTTGCAAAAATGTCAGGAAGAGGGCTAGGATTTACAGGAGGAACAGTAGATAAATTAGAATCAATCCCAGGATATAATGTAGAAATTACAATACAAGAATTTATAAAAAATATAGAAAAAATAGGAATAAGTATGATATCTCAAACAGGAAATTTAGCACCAGCAGATAAAAAAATATATGCATTAAGAGATAGTATTTCATGTGTTGAAAGTATTCCATTAATTGCATCAAGCATAATGAGCAAAAAAATCGCAAGTGGAGCACAAAAAATAGTATTAGATGTAACAGTTGGAAATGGAGCTTTTATGAAAAACATAGAAGATGCAAGAAAACTTGCAAAAACTATGATTGAAATAGGAAAATTAGCAAATAGAGAAACAGTATGTGTATTAACTAATATGGATGAACCATTAGGTTATGCAGTAGGAAATAATTTAGAGGTAATAGAAGCAATAAAGGCATTAAATGGGCAAATGCCACCTGATGTAAAAGAAGTTGTACTTGAACTAGGGGCATATATGTTAAAACTTGCAAATTTAGGAGACAATATAAGTGAGAATAAGAAAAAGTTATTAGAGAACATAAAAAATAAAAGAGCGTTAAATAAATTTAAAGAGCTTATACAAAATCAGGGGGGAGATGTATCTTATATTGATGATATATCAAAATTTCCAAAGTCTAGAGTGGTTTTAGAGGTGAGAGCTAGAAAGAGTGGAAATGTAATGAGGATTCCGGCAGAGAAAATAGGAAAACTTGCTTGTTTTTTGGGAGCTGGTAGAGAGTTTATGGAAGATAGTGTAAATGATAGTGTGGGTATTGTTTTAAATAAAAAAGTGGGTGATGTAGTTGTAGAAGGTGATGTGTTGGCGGTTATTCATTCAGAGGATAGTGGAAAGGCGGATTGTGTGAGAGATGAATTGTTGGATGTGATTGAGATTGGAGAGGGAAATTTTGAGGTTAAATATGTTTATGATGTAGATGGTTTTTAGGTAGGATAGTTTGGGGATGATTTGTTATGGGCTTCTCTACAGTTTTGAATAACGAAAAAATTGTAATAAATGTTAATGGTTAGATAAAATTGAATTGAATTTAGTTATTTGTTAGATGGAGTTAAGTCTAATTTTTTATTGTATAGAAAAAATTAGACTTTTATCTTGAACAATAAGAGGATTTTCAGTATACAACAAGAAAGTGTTATTTAAAAAGAATCACGTAAACTTGGATTATGCAGCTTTGCTACTTTTCTTATAAAAAAGTTTTATAATAGATTTTGTTTATAAATAAGTTTTTATAGTGAACTGTAATTTGTAAATTAAGTTAAAATTAAGAAATAATCTATATTTTATTAATAAAGATGTGTTATTATAATTTGAGAATAGAGTATTTAGTAAAAGATAAATTAAAAAGGAGAAATAGGATATGTATAATATATTGGTAGTTGATGATGATAAAGAGATAGTCAATGCAATAGAAATTTATTTAAAAACTGAAGGGTATAATATTTTGAAAGCTTATAATGGAAAAGAGGCTTTAAATATTTTGAGACAGATTGAAATTCATTTAGTTATTTTAGATATAATGATGCCTGAAAAAGATGGATTAGAAACTTTAGAAGAAATTAGGAAAGATAGAGAAGTACCGGTAATTTTATTATCAGCAAAATCAGAAGATTATGATAAAATATCAGGTTTGAATACAGGAGCTGATGACTATATTACAAAACCATTTAATCCTCTTGAACTAATTGCAAGAGTGAATTCAAATATAAGAAGATATGTTCATTTTGGAAATATAAAAGAAAAAAAGGATGAAAAGATTTTAAAAACTGGTGGACTTGAAATTAATGATGATACAAAAAAGGTTGTTGTAGATGGTAAGGAGATAAAATTGACAGCTACAGAATATAATATTTTGAAATTTTTGTTAGAAAATAAAGGGAAAGTTTATTCAATTGAACAAATTTATGAAAATGTATGGAATGAAGAAAGCTATTCAGCTGAAAATATAATTGCAGTTCATATAAGACATATAAGAGAAAAAATAGAGATAAATCCAAAAGAACCTAAATACTTAAAAGTGATTTGGGGGATAGGGTATAAAATAGAAGATATAAAAGATAATTGAAAGTAGTTTTGCATATAAAAAAATTGAAAGTAGTTTAGTATATAAAAAATTGAAAATAGTTTAGTATATAAAATATAATTGAAAATGGTTTAGTATGTAAATATTTAAATATCAGAAATAACTTTTTAGGCACTTATTAAAATAGGGGAAAAGATATAGAAATAAAATGTATAGAAGGAGGAGTAAATGGTGAATCTTAGAAACTCGTCAGTTGTAAAATTATTGTGCTATATATTAATACCAATTTTAGTACTTATTTTTGTAGTTAGCATTGCTGATGTAATAATAACAACTGAATATGGAGAAATAGATCAAACAAAAGCTAAGACTTATATACAAACAGAAAACTTTGGAAGAAATTATTTAACAAAAATAGTATCAAATATTAATTATATATCGCAAAAAAAAGAAGTAACAGATGGTTTGTTATATAGTAGATATGTAGAAATAGAAGAAAATGAATCTTCTAATAAAATATATTATGAAGAAATAGATGATTATAACTATTCTGCATATGATTTTGTAAGATATATTATAATAGATAAAGAGACAAATAATATATATACAAATATAAGAGCGAATGATTATTATAAAGAAATAGAAACAATAAAAAACCAAGAAATTTATTGGAATTATGCGGAAAATAATATAACAACAAACATTGAAACAATAAATAATGATAATGCCAAATATATAATTTCTTCTTATTATACACAAGAAGATTTAGATAAATATGAAATATATTCATATTTAGATCAAACAGCATTAGATAAGTCAATATCTTTTAGTATACAGCAAACAATATATAATCTATTTAAAAATAATCCAAATGCACCAATATATACAATACCAATTTCTGCAATATTATTAATAGCAATTATAATATACTTAGTGTGGGCAATAGGGCATACTAAAGAAAAGGAAGAGATTGAAATCAGTGGTATAGATAAAATGCCATATGAAATATTATCAATATTAGTATTTTTTGCAATTGGAATAATAGTAAGTATAATAATTGCAAGCTTTGAATCACAAATACCACAAAAAATTGCAATTTCAATATTTATTGTAGGTTATGTTGGAATATATGCTTTGTTTATGTTATGGTTTACTAGTACTATAAAGAGATTAAAAGCAAAACAATTTTGGCATAGTTTCTTAATTTATAAAATTTATGCATGGGTAAAAAGGATAGTAAAAAAATCTTTTAGTAAAATTACAGATAAATCAGATAATACGAAAACAGTAATATTACTATATATTGCATTTTTAATTATTCAAGGAATTTTACTTACTTGTTTAGGAAGTTTTATAGGATTACTAATATTAATAGTATTTTGGGTTTGGGTTTTGTTTAAATTACTTGAATATTTAAAACAATTAAATACTATAAATGAAGCACTAAAGAGTATTTATGAAGGAAATTCTGATATATATTTAGATGAAAAAGAGTTAAAAGGTGTATTAAAACAGATGTCAAGATATGTAAATGATATAGCAGGAGGATTTACAAATGCTATAGAGCAGAGTTTAAAATCAGAGAGGTTAAAAACAGAGCTTATTACAAATGTGTCACATGACATAAAAACACCATTGACATCAATAATAAATTATGTGGATTTATTGAAAAAAGAAGATATAAATAATGCAAAAATTGAACAATATATTGCTGTACTTGATAAAAAATCTCAAAGATTAAAAAAATTAATTGAAGATTTAGTAGAAGCATCAAAAGTGTCTTCAGGAAATGTAAAATTGAATATAGAAAATATTAATTTAAAAGAATTATTAAAGCAAACAATAGGTGAGTTTGAAGATAAATTTGAAAAGAAGAATTTGAAAATAGATTTAGAACTTCCTAAAGAAGAAGTTATGATTAAAGCAGATAGTAGATATATGTATAGAGTAATAGAAAATTTATTTAGTAATATAACAAAATATGCAATGGATAATACTAGAGTATATATAGAGTTGAAAAATATTAATGGAATAGAGATAGAAATTAAAAATATTTCAAAAGATAAATTAAATATTTCTTCAGAAGAGTTGATGCAAAGGTTTGTAAGGGGAGATAAATCAAGATATACTGAAGGAAGCGGATTAGGGCTTTCTATTGCAAAAAGTTTAGTTGAACTTCAAGGCGGAGTATTTATGATAGATATTGATGGGGATTTGTTTAAGGTGAATATAAAATGGTAGAATTTTATATTCACCTTTACTTAGATTTTTTAGATATTTAAATTGCTAAGGGTGAATGTAACATGTGGAAAATATATTAAAAAATGTATTAAAAAATATATTGAATTTTATTGAAATGTACTATATAATGTATATAGTGATAAAAAATTGGAGGGAAGAAAATGAAAAAGGAAAAAATAAATAAAGAAGAACAAAAAAGAAAAAAAGAATTTAATAAAGGAAGAATATTTGTAAAAATTACAGCAGCAATACTTGCTATTTTAATGTTAGGAGCAACAGCTGGTACATTAATATTTGCTTTAATATAAAAAGTAGGTGAGTAGATGGGAAATAGTATAGGAATAGCATGGGAAAAATTTTATAATGAAAATATTATGAATTATTTTAGAAGTTTAAGTGAAAATCCATTTGCAATAATTACACTAATAATAGATATAACAATAGTAATTTTTCTATTTTATTATTTCTTCAAAATTGTAAAAGGTTCAAGAGCATGGCAATTAATAAAAGGAATAATCTTGCTTGTTATTATAACTGCATTAAGTAGCGTGCTAAATTTAAAAATTTTAAATACAATATTAACAGGAATAATGAATTGGGGAGTAATTGCAATAATTGTAATATTCCAACCAGAATTAAGAAGAGCATTAGAACAACTTGGTACAAATAAGCTTACAAGATATTTTGGTATAGATAAAGATATAGAAACAAAAACAAAAGAAGATATATACAAAGTTGTAATTGCAGCAGAAGAGCTTTCAAAATCTAAAACAGGAGCACTTATAGTTATAGAAAGAGATATTAATATACAAGACATAATCTCAACAGGAATCCCAATGAATGCTGAGGTTTCTCCTCAATTACTAGTAAATATATTTGTACCAAAAACACCTTTACATGATGGTGCAGCCGTAATTAGCAATAATAAAATTGTAGCAGCAGCTTGTGTACTACCTTTGGCAAATGATGCAGATATAGCAAAAGAATTAGGAACAAGGCATAGAGCAGCAATAGGAATTTCAAAAGAATCAGATAGTATTGCTATAGTTGTATCAGAAGAAACAGGAAAAGTTTCTGTTGCAAAAGATGGAACTTTAATTGCTGATGTAAGAGAAGATGCTTTAAAGAAAATATTAATAAGCAATATAGTTACCAAAAGATTTACATCGTATGAAACTAAAAGAAAATCAAAATTTCAAAAATTAAAAAACAAACTTTTTAAAAAGAAAGCTGAAACTAAAAAAACAAAAATAGAAAAAGAAAATTCAAATGAAGAAAATAAAAAAGAATAGTAAATATAAGGGCTAAATCAGATTTGGTTTAACCCGATTTTTAAAATTTATTATATAAAATTAGAAAAATATGAAAAAGGTACAATATTAATTAAATATGTACTAATCATGAAATAGATATAAGACAGATATAATATAGATACAAAATAAATATAAAAATGAATATGAAATAAATATAAACTAAATATGAAATAAATATAAACTTAATAGGAAATAAATATAAACTGAATAAAAACTAAAAATTACATAAAAATAACATTAATATATATTAATAAAAAAGAAAAAATAAAATGGAGAGAAAAAATGAGAAATATTAAATTAACAATAGAATATGATGGAAAAGAATTTAATGGATGGCAAAAACAGCCTAACAATCTAAATATTCAAGGAACAATTGAGCAAGCAATAAAACAAGTAGTAAAAGAAGATATTGAATTAAATGCATCAGGAAGAACAGATGCTGGAGTTCATGCTATTCGGTCAAGTTGCAAATTTTAAAACTAATAGTAATATTCCAGTAGAAAAATTACCAATTGCAATAAATACAAACTTAAAAAAATCAATAAGAATTATAAAAGCAGAAGAAGTAGAAGAAAAATTTCATAGTCGATTATCATGCAAGAAAAAAACATATAGATATGTAATAAATAATTCTTTAGTAGAATCAGCAATTTTTAGAAACTTAGAAATCTACATACCATATAGATTAGATATAGAAAAAATGAAAAAAGCGGTAAAATATTTTGAAGGTGAACATGACTTTAAAGCTTTTAAAGCAAGTGGAACAAGCAGCAAAAGTAGTGTTAGAATTATATATAAAGCAGAGGTATTAGAAGCAAAAAATAATAGAATATATATAGAATTAACGGGAAATGGATTTCTATATAATATGGTAAGGATAATAGCTGGAACATTAGTAGATGTTGGAACAGGAAAAATAAAACCAGAAGATATTATAAATATTATAAATAGCAAAGATAGGAAAAAAGCAGGAAAAACTTTACCTCCTAATGGTTTATATTTAGTTTGTGTAGAATATAATTAAAATAAATTTAGTTTAAGTAGAACATAATTAAAGTTAGTTTGTGTTGAATAAAAAAAATTAGTTTTTGTGAAATATAATTAAAATAAATTTAGTTAACAAAAAATATTAGAAAAGCATATTATATAAAAAAAGTAAAGGAGAAATGAAATGAATGTTTTACTAATATTTTTTGCTTTACCCATAGCCACAATAATTATATCTATTGCATTACAAAAAATACTTAAATGTCCATTTTTAGTAGCAGCTATAATTTTTGCCATTTTTATAATTCTTACATTTACTGTGTTTAATATTTACTTTGTTATTGCCACTTTAATTTATACTATACTTTCATTTATAACAGCATATATTACCTGTGTTGTGCAGGAATATTGTAATAGAAGGGGAAATCAAAGAAATTGCAATATTTATAGAAGATGTAACAACTGCAGAAATAGTTGTAATTGTGACAATTGCAGAAATTGCTGTAATTGCAATAATAACGAAACTTCTGAAACAAATGAATTACTAACAATAAATAGTACATATAGAGATTCGGGAAATCTATTGACTATTAGTAGTAATAATAATTGTACTGGAGTAGAAAATGATTTGCTTACAATAAATTCAAATGGTAATATAGTAAATAATGGAGGAAATAATAACTGTAATAATGTTAGTTCAAATTGTAATTGTAGAAGAAGATAGATAAGTAAACTATAATAGGATTTTAAAAGCAAAATTTAATGTTACAAAATGTAAAAATAAAAAAAGAAACCAAAAGACTTACTACAAAGCTAGTTAAGTCTTTTGGTTTTGGAAATTTACTTTGCAAAACCGATAAGCATCATTACAATAACATACTCCTTTTTTTCAACATTAGACAAAGTACCTTCATAATGAGAATTTTTCTCATCAAAAGTCTTATAAAAAGTTACTTCCTTGCCAGTTGATAAAGTAATGGTACACTCAGTGCAAAATCTTGCTAAAAACCGTTTGCTAGGTTTTGTCAAAAGATCATAAATATTAACCTTCATGTAAATCCCCCTCTGTTTTACAAAACAAATTATTAAGTTTAAAAATAACTATTTATAATTATACCACATGCTAAATTAAAAATCAATTTTTCAAATGCTTCCTAGGCACTAATAATACTCATTGATACTAATAATCTATTGCTACTATGAATAAATAGTAAAAAGTTTTCTGCTTACCTAAATATTTTTTAGAAAGTATTGAATAAAATTCATATTTTGGTATATAATCTAAATAATTTGAAAGGAGTGATTTTATGTCAGAAAAAACTAGAGTATTACAATATGGTACAGGTAAAATGAGTGTATATACTATGAGATATGTATATGAAAAAGGAGGAGAAATAGTAGGAGCTGTTGATATTAATCCAGATGTAATAGGTAAAGATATTGGAGAAATTATTGGAGGAGAAAAAAGAAACATTAAAGTAGAAAGTGTAGATAATGCAGAAAAAATAATAAAAGAAACAAAACCTGATATAGTAATTGTTACAACAATGAGCTTAATAAAAGATGTAGAAGACGCATTAATGTTATGTGCAAAATTAGGAGTAAATTGTATTACAACATGTGAAGAAGCATTTTTCCCAGGAAATTCTAATCCCGGGGTAACTACTAAACTGGATGAAATGGCTAAAAAAACAGGCTGCACAATAACAGGAAGTGGTTATCAAGATATATATTGGGGACAACTAATAACAAGCATTGCAGGATCAACACAAAAAATAAATAAAATAAAAGGAAGTTCAAGTTATAATGTTGAAGACTATGGAATAGCATTAGCAAAAGCACATGGAGCAGGGTTAAGCCTAGAAGAATTTGATAAACAAGTAGCTTCAGTAGATAGAATATCTAAAGAAGAAAGACAAGATATGATAAATAAAGGAGAATATCTACCATCATATATGTGGAATGTAAATGGATGGCTTTGTGCAAAATTAGGTTTAACAGTAAAATCTCAAACACAAGTAACTGTACCACAAACATATAGTGAAGATATAAATTCTAGTACTTTAGGAATGACTGTAAAAGCAGGAGATGCAACAGGAATGAGTGCAGTAGTTACTACAGAAACAGAAGAAGGAATAACAATAGAATCACAATGTATAGGAAAAGTATATTCAAAAGATGATTTTGATAAAAACGAATGGACAATTGAGGGAGAACCAAATACAACATTAGTTATAAACCGCCCATCTACAGTAGAATTAACTTGTGCAACAGTAGTAAACAGAATTCCTGATGTAATAGCAGCTAAAAGTGGATATATTCCAACAGAAGAAATGGGAGATTTAAGCTTCAAATTTAAAATATAATAACAGTACTAATCAAAAAAGTATTAAACAGCAGCACACATTATGTAAAATTTAGCAAAAATATTGATTTACAAGAAATTTCATGTTATAATAGTTTTGTATAAAAAGAAGAGGTGAAACTATTAAAATGAAAACCAAAACAGAAAAACAAAAAATAAAAGAAAAAAGAATAGGTTTAGACATAAAAGGGTTATTAAGAAATTTCTTTACACCATCAGCTATAGAACAAACACAAGAAGAAGCAATATTAACAGATGCTACTATATCTGATGACCAAAAGAAAACACTATTAAAAACATTATCTGATAGTGAAAAACTTGAAAATAAAATGTTTAAAGATTATTATAAAGTAATAGATTTAAGTGTAAAAGGATTTAAACCTAAAGAAGTAACGATTAGTCAAAAACAAGTAAGAAATTTACAAGATGAAAAAATTAATCAAGAGCAAACGATAGAATCACAAGATATGGCTGAAAATAAAGAAATAGAAGAAAGAGAAGAAAGATTCTAGTAAAAAGAAAATATAAAAATAAATTTTTCTTTAAATAAAAATTTATAATAAAAAATAAGGTTACAAATTGTTCAAGGTTACAATTTAAAGAAAAATTTATTTTTTTCTTGACAAATAAAAAAAGACACTGTATAATAATTATGTTTCAAAAAATGGCGAAGTAGCTCAGTTGGCTAGAGCATTCGGTTCATACCCGAAGGGTCATGTGTTCGAATCACATCTTCGCTACCATAAATATATAAAAAGCTTAAAAATAGCATATTTCAAGCAATTGAATGTATGCTATTTTTATATTTATCACTTATTTATCACATTAGTTTTTACCATATTATATTATTCAAAATATTAAAATCAAAGTAATTTAAAATCAAAATAATTTAGAATCAAAATAATTAAGTATAAAAAATAAAGAAAATTTTGTTTTACAACTAGTAACAACAAAATTTTCTTTAACCACACTAATTAAGCAAAATATCCAAAATTCTAGGATATATTAAAGACGCATTAGTATTCCAATTATCAACAATTTTTTTAGCACGTTCTCTAGAACCTGCAAAAGTTTTAACTTCAAAAATTGTTTCATTATTTTCTATAATTTTACACTTTACAGTATAATCATTCTCATTTTTAGGAATAAATTCAGCAATTACAGAAGACTCATCTGCAATTGAAGCAAGTTCAGCTTGAAAAATATTGTCAGCCTTAAGTTTTAAAATACCAGGTAAAACATCTTTTGTAAGAGATAATGCATTTTTTCCTTCAGACGTTATTTTTATAACAGTCATATCATCTTCATTGTCTTTAGTAAATGTACCTACTAGCTTTGTATCAATTAAATCTGTTAAAACTTGTTTAAAATAAAAATAATTTATATTATTAATTGATGTAATAATTTTAAAAAGTCCATCTTCTATTATACCATCTTTAATTTGTTCCAAAATATATAAGATTAAGACTTTATTTTCAGCCAAAGCAGTAGTATTATCTGAATTCTGCATAATAACACTCCTTACTTAATTTTTTGCTGATTATATCACAAAAAATATCAATTGTAAAATATTTTATTACAAAAATGTTTAAAAATATATACATGAGTGGTATAATAAAAATATTATAAAAGAAAGGATGATATTAATGAAAAAAGGAAAAGTAGTTTTAGTAGGAACAGGTTTTGTAGGAATGAGTATGGCATATTCTATGCTAAACAGAGGAGGAGTAAATGAACTTATATTAATAGATATAGACAAAAACAAAACAATAGGAGAAGAAATGGATTTATCCCATGGACTTCCATTTGCACCACAAAAAATGGAAATAAAAGCAGGAGATTATTCAGAATGTAAAGATGCACAAATAGTAGTAATAACAGCAGGAGTTGCACAAAAACCAGGACAAACAAGATTAGAACTTGCAGAAATAAACACAAAAATTATGAAACAAATCACACAAAGCATAATGGAAAGTGGTTTTAATGGAGTAATAGTTGTAGCAAGCAACCCAGTTGACCTAATGACATATGTAGTCGCAAAAGTATCAGGACTTCCAAAAAAGCAAATACTGGGTTCAGGAACAGTACTAGACACAGCAAGACTTCGTTATTTAATGGCAGACTACTTAAAAATATCAAGCAAAAATATACACGCATACATTATGGGAGAACACGGAGACTCATCATTTGTACCTTGGGATCATGCATATGTGGGATGTAAAAAAGTAAAAGACGTAATGAAAGACAACAATCTACCAATAGAACAACTAGAAGAAATTCACAAAAAAGTAGTAGATGCAGCATACGAAATAATCGAAAAGAAAAAAGCAACATATTATGGAATAGGAATGGGATTAAACAGAATAGTAAGAGCAATTTTAGATAATGAAAACTCAATTTTAACAGTATCAACATATTTAAAAGGCGGAACATATGGACAAGACGATATATACATTGGAGTTCCTTCAGTTGTAAATAGTAATGGTGTAAGAGAAATCTTAAACCTTAATCTAACAGACAAAGAGCAAGAAAAACTAGACGAAAGTTGCAAGATTATAAAACAAATGAGAATAGACTCAATAGATAAAATAATAAATGAACTTTAGGGACGTTCCTTAAAGTTCATTTATTATTTACTAAAACATTAGACTGCATAAAAAAGTATCAAATAGTCTTTGTTCTGCAGTCTAATAAAAAGAAATTTTTAACTTAAAAATCATATTAAAGTAAAAGAAATATTTTCTATAATTAACTTACAAATATCCATAATACTATTAATAAATTCATATTCCTTATACAAACAATCATAATCTAAAAATTTTTTAAAATGCTTAGGCTCAAAAAAGGCTTTAGAGCTTTCAAATCTTAAAAACAAAGAGTTATTTTTAATAGTAAACTCAGGATATATTTTATATTTTTCCTTAAAATCAAGAATCGCTTGCATATGACTTGATGTAAATAATTGCATAGTAATAATATTATTATCAGAATAAACATCATATACTTTTTCAAAATCTGGAGAATCCATTTCTACTCTTTCTAATTTATTAGCTTTAAAATCGAATAAAGAGAAATTGTTTTTTAATAAAGAGTTTTTTCTTATATGAATTTTTGAAGGTATGTTTTTATCTAATGTTATACATATAAATAACCCATTAAATATAGTTGTATATGTAGAACGTCCTTTACTATCTCTATATTCGTTTTCTGTTTTTACTTCTGCTATTGTAAATGGAAACTTGTTTTGAAATTTACCAGATATGGAATCTTCTGATGTATATCTATCAAAATGTTGCTCAAATTCAGCATCTTTATATAAGCTAGAACTAATTCCAATATTCGGTGTATACCTAAAGGAACTATCATAATTTTTTATTAACCCATTTATAATATTTTTCTTATAAAATAATTTATAATTTTTTGTATGATAAAGTATAAGTAAAACAAAGAAAATAATATAAAGAAAAGATAACAAGTAAATAAGTGGTGTTCCACTAGGTGTATAGATTACAAGAAATATTAAAGCAATTGTAAAAAAAATAAAAACACATAATTTTAAATTTCTTTGCTTTTTTTGGCATAATGAAGCACCGAACATTAAATTCATTATATAAAGTTTTGTATATTTCATTAAAATCTTTCATAACTTATATCCTCATAAATTAAAATAGTAAAATTAAAAAATAATTATATATTTATTTTCACATTATCATTTGCTTCATAATCAGCTTCAAATAAATCTTTATCTTTAAATTTAAAAATTTTAGCAATTATATTAGAAGGAAATGAATTAATACATATATTATATTTAGTAGTGCAAGAATTATAAATTCTTCTTGCAGCTTGAAGTTGACTTTCTATTTTACTTAAATTTTTTTCTAAATTTAAAAATTGCTCATCAGCTTTTAATTCTGGGTAATTTTCACCAATTGCAATAATTTCTTTAAACTGTTTTTCTACAATTTCACCATCTTTTAAATTTTTAGTTTCTAAATATTTGCTTCTACTTTCTGTTATTTTTGTAAAAACATTTTCTTCATGTTTTGAATAAGCTTTTACACATTCTACCAAATTAGGGATTAAATCAAATCTTTGAGTAAGGTATATATCAATTCCAGATTCTGATTGTTTTACTCTATTTTCTAAATTTATTATATAGTTATATCGAATAACAATATATAAAATTAATAATATGATTATAATTATAATAACAGTCATAATTTCCTCCATTTTTTAAAAAATTATAACATAGATAAGAAAACGATGCAATATATCAAAGTTACAATTCACAGCTTTATGCCAATTTGTAGAGAAGCGTCAAGTGGAGATTATATAAATAATTTTAAAATATAAATGTGTGACTGGAATAACATTAGAACTTCTTAGGTAAAATTTTTGGAAATAGTTCGCAAATTTTCGCCCTAGAAAATTATGCAGAAAGGGTGCCAAAAATTTTACTTAGAAGTTCTTATGTTATGCAAGGAGCCGTTTATATTTTAAAATTATTTATATAATCTCCACTTGACGCGGT
>CALXUX010000082.1 GCA_944391785.1 uncultured Clostridia bacterium | reverse complement strand
AAAGTTGCCATTTTGCTCCGTCCCCTTTGGCAACCTCCCCTTTGGCAACCTCCCCCTTTTGGCAATTTTAGGACATACTCAGACTAAATAATTTTAAATTTCTCTATTCAAATTCCCATTTGTAAACATTTTCCCCTCGAATTTATTACCAGATTTCACCTTTTCAATAATCGAATTAATTTCAGCTATATTTTCATCTAAAATATCTATTCTTGCAACATCTATATTAAATTTATCAGGTGATATAGATAAAGTTTTACTATTAAAAACAGTTGTTACAGTTTGAATATTATCAGGCAATATTCTAAACTTCAAATTTAATCTATCAGATAAGTAATAAATTTTACCATTTTCACATTTTACAGAACATGTAGGATAACATTTATCTCTTTTACCAAGTAAACAATAATTCATATTAAGCAAAGGAATCTTTCCATAAACAATTAACTCAGAAGGTAAAATAGTATTATTAGCAAGGTCAGATATAGCCTTTTTGTCTAATTCAGGAGATATAGTAAACTTAGAAATTTTAAGTTTTTTAAGTTCTGCAATTGTATTAAAATTAAAAACATTAAAAGTATAATTTGCAATTAAATCAAAAGGTTTTTTAATATTTTCAAACAAATCTCCAAGTAATTTTATATTACAAATATTAGAAATAACAAAACCTTTAATATTATATTTATCTAAAGTATTTTCTATATTAGCAAAAAACAAATTCTTTAAATTCGATTTAACAATAGTTGGCATATAAATATATGTATTAAATTTAGAAGTTAATGTTTTTAAAATATTTTCATATTTTTTAATAGAAAAATATTTTAAAGGAATATACAAATTATCTACTTTAGAAAGTTTTGAATAATCAAAATCTAAATTTAAAATATTTAATAATAAAGAAATTTTATAAGATTTTTTTTCTGATTTTTTAAAATTGCAAATTTCTTTTAAAGTATTAATATCTTCCATAGTATTGAAAGATAAAATAGGAAAATCCTTATTATTAAAACTTCTTTTTACATTTTTAAGTGCATATTCTTCTACCAATTTTAAGCTGTTTCTTCGAATCTCATTAAGGATACTTAAACTTGGTATAAATAAATTATCATCTAAATCAACACTTATATTTTCAAATTCATAAATAGTATCATTTGTTTTACTAAATTGCTGTTTTATTGTTTCTATATTTATAGGTTTATTTTTAGCTTTTAAAGGAATAAAATCTGAGGTATAGGTTATGTGTAAATCTTTATATAATAATAAATTGCTTGCAGATTTTATAGAAATAGAAATTGGAGTATTTTCTTTAACAGTAATTTTACATTTTAATAAAACTTTTTTATATTCCTTTTTTAAACTTAAATTTGCTTTTTCATTTAATTTTTTTGAAGACATTTTACTTATTTTGTCTCCTAATTTAATATTTCCTTTTACTCTACCAAGAATTACAGTATCATTAATTTTGGTTTCAGTAATATTTTTATAATTTAGATCCATCAATTCTGATACAGTATATATTTTTTCTTCTGTAGATACAGAAACAGTGTCACCAATTTCAATTGGCTCATTTAGTTTGACTGTAACATATCCTTTTTTAGGATTATATTTTTGAATTTTTCCTAAAAATAGGCCTGTATTACCAGGAGAATCTTTATATACTAATTTTTTATTTCCCTCATTACTTAAGTGACCTGCTGAAGACATTCCGCGATTAAATACTTGAAGTAAATCTTTTAAATCTTGAGGGTCTATTTTATATTCATTTGAAGATAATGCTAAATCTATATATTTTCTATAAATTCTAGTTACAGTTGCAACATAACTAGTATTTTTCATTCTGCCTTCTATTTTAAAACATTTTACACCAGCATTTATCAAATCTGGTATGTATTCTAAAGCACATAAATCACGTGTATTTAAAAGATAACCAGAATCTATTTTTTTATCATTTTCAATTAAATCAAAAGGAAGTCTACAAGGCCCAGCACATTTTCCTCTATTTCCTGATCTTCCACCAAGCATACTAGAAAATAAGCATTGACCAGAATATGATATGCATAATGCCCCATGAATAAATGTTTCTATTTCTAATTTAGTATTTTTACAAATGTAATCTATATCATTAATAGATAATTCCCTTGCAAGTACAACTCTTTTAAAACCTAGTTTTTCTAATTCTAAAGCACCATTTAAGTTATGAACTGTCATTTGAGTACTTCCATGGATTGGTAAATCTTTAAAATTTTTTATAAGAGCCATAGCAAGGCCTAAATCTTGAACTATTATACCATCAATACCATATTCATATACAGCTTTAGCAAAGTTTAAAGCTTTATTAATTTCTGAATTTTTAAGTAATGTATTTAAAGTTAAATATGTTTTTACACCTCTTATTTTACAATATTGAATTGCTTTTTCTAATTTTTCTAAACTAAAATTTGCAGCAAAAGCACGTGCACTAAAATTATCTAAACCAAGATACACACTATCTGCACCATTTTGAACTGCAGCTTTTAAACAATCTAAATCACCAACTGGAGAAAGTAACTCTACCATAATAATTTCCTTTCTAAATATTTTTAATAATTATACCAAAATGTCAAAAATAAATCAATTTTTTTAAAAAACCAGCAAAGCATATAAATATCAACAAAAATCGACAAAAAAACTTATCGAAAAATGAAAAAATTTAAAAAATTTAAAAAAAAATGCAACCTTTTTTGGGTTTAAAGAGTCTATATATATAGGAGGTATAAAAAATGAATATTTTAATAATGGAAAATGATATGGTAAAATGTAAAAAAATAGTTAATTACATATCAAAGAAAACAGAAAAAATTAGAGTTTGTGGAATTGTAAATAATGAAAGGGAAGCGATTAGTGAATTTGATCTTGGTAAAGTGGATTTATTTTTGTTCGATTTAGATAACACAAAAGTTGTAGGATATGATCTTATAAAATATATTACACTTAAGAATCTTAGAAAGCATAGAAAGTCGATAATTGCAATTACTAAAGATTTAAAACTTGCAGAATTATTAAAGACTAATCCATTTGTAAATCATTGTTTTACAAAACCAGTGGGCCTAAAAGTAGTATATGAGCGTATCGAGGAGGTTACTAACGAAAAATTGAATTATACAGATGAGAAGATAATTAAGGAAAGAATAAAGAAACAACTTGATATTTTAAGTTTTAATTTTTCTTATAATGGGACAAAGTTTTTACAGGAAATTTTGTATGAAATGTATATTAATAAAAATAAATTTTATGATAATTTGTCAAAAGATATTTACCCAATTATTGCCAAAAGACATGGAAAAACTGTAAATACTGTAAAATGTGATATTACTCAGGCAACTAAAGTGATGTATTATGATTGTAAGGAAGAAGTTATTATGAAATATTTTAATTATAAAATACCTGTAAAACCTAGGGCTAAAGAAGTAATTTTTACGATACTTAGACATTTAGAGGCATGAGAGTGCGGAAAATATGTTAATATCCGGATTGCCGAATAGATACTATCTAAAATAGATTAATATGTGAAGGTAATATGTATAATTTTTAAATATTATATGATATAATAATTTAAATAAAATTTAATGAAAGGAATATGATTATTTAAATTACTAAATATATCATATAAGGTAAAAGAGTATATGGAAAAAGATTTGATTCAAAATTTAAAAGTAGCGATTTTTTATGGAGGAAAAGAAGTAGATGGTAAGAAAAAAGATGGAAAAGTAGAAAAAATATATAAAGATGAGGAAGATACAGCACATATTTTTTACATGCTAGACTTTTTGAAAAATAATTTTAAGAATGAAACAGAAATAAAAAAAGCAATTGAAAAACATGATGTAAATAGCATATTCTATGAAATTTCAAAACTAGGACATGCTGTATTTGCTGAAAGTACATCAACTTCAAGATACAAACAGGGATTATATTATTTACCAAGATATATAAGTGAAAAACAAAAGAAAAGTTTAGAAGTTTTTGAAGAACAATTAAAAGATGAAAATTATCATGTTAATGCATTTTACAATTTGCATAGAGATGAAGATGGAATTTTACTGGGAAATCAAAGGGAAATACAGTCTATTAAGGATATTTTAAATGTTGTAGAAGTAAAAAACATTGATAATCCAGATAATGAAATTAATTTAAATGATAGTTCAGAGGAAAGGTAATAAAAAAGTATTTTAGGGTAAATAAATATATTAGGATTACATATAAAATAGAGAGTTTTTGGAAATTCTCTATTTTCAAATTTTTATTTTAAATTGGTAATAATATAAAAATATTACTCGCAGTAACAATTCAAAAATAATATTAAACACAAGAAAAAAATATGCAAAAAATGAATTGCACAGTTAATATTAATTTATTTTTGTGTCGAAAAATGTCGAAAATTTTTAAAATATTTTTGACTTCAAAATTGTAAATTTTAGGTCTTTAGTCACATTGTATTATGTGACTTTAGATATAGAAAACTAGGGTAGTAACATGTAAACAGGTAATTGTATTTAAAAGGAGGACAAACAATGAAAAGCTTAAAACTTTTACTTGGAGGCGTCGCATTAGCAACAACCTTAATTATGCCGACGCGGTCATTTGCAGCAGAAGTACCAGAAACAGCAGAAGCATCTAATGAGGTGCAAACAGCAATATTAGCAACAGATATTGCAGAAGAAGACTCATTAGGAATTCTGACTACTCGGGCAGGAAATGAGACCTGGACTGGAAGCGGACTTGGTGGAGCGTTTCGCTTTATAGATTATAATCTGACTCCAGTGAAGACGATGGGACAGTCTGGGACATTATTAATATCTGGAATTTTTTATGGTGATGATGGATATGCCAGTGTATCTCCAATCAAATTGACATTTGAAATCAGATCAACATCAGGAGCGGTGCTCGCAAGGACAGTAGTGCCTGATACTAGAAATGGAGATATTCCTTTTGCAGTATCCTGTAATGTAACAAAAGGACAGCAAATCCAGCTGTTCATGGATGCAAGTAGTATTTCTAATCCTCCAGGAATAACAAGAGGAGCTTATATCCAGTATTATTATGGATTTTATTAATTATATCAATATATTATTCCCTATTTTCTATTTAAATAAACAAAAGGGGTGTTCATGCAGACACCCTTTTGTTTATTTTGTAATAATTCTACCACCGATTATTTCACCTGTTGAGCAATCAATGTAATATTGTTTATCAAAATTTTTTAAAAATGAAATATCAGTACTAATTTTAGTATTAGTATTAGCAAAGTCTTTATGAAATATAGCTATCGTCCATACTTTTCTTGAGATATTTTTTAAATATAAATTATTAGAAGTATCATTAGAAAAATTCATATTATTTTCTAGCATATATATATAAGAATTCATCTTCTTTATACCAAGTTCAACATCTATCTCACTTATTTCTTTATCAGTAAATTCTTTTTCCTTAGCACAAGCTATATCAATAGCATCTTTTTGACTTATATTAATATAATTATTTTCAAATTTTCCACTAACATCTCTTCTAAATTGATAAACATAAACAATTTTATTCGAAACAATAAAATCAAGAGATATTATTTCATATGGGTTATAAATACCATTATATACTTTATTATAAGAAACATTCCACAAATTAAATTGTTTTCCTTCTATGTAAAAAGTTTCTTGTTCACATTTAGAAAGTTTATAGTCTTCTGAAGTATAATCAAAATTTTTCATTAAAGTATTAGCATACTCTACTGCTTCTGCACTGGAAATATCATCATAATTAGTTATTAATTTTTTTAAGTTTTCATCTCTTAAAGAATTTATTTCACCACTTTCACCATCTATATAAATATTTAAGTTATCGCTATTACCAGAACTAACTTCAATAGTATAATATCCCTCACTATTCCCACTAATATCATTACTAAGCTTAATACTACTAACCTCCACATTCTCATACCCAAGTTTAGTAACAATACCAATTGCAATTTCTTTTGCTTCATCTTCAGATATTAATGTATTTTTAATTTCTTCAGAAACGCCAGCATTTAATTCTTGCTGTATATATTCATAAGAATAAGTTTCAGGTTCGTACCAAACTCTATCATATGCATAGCCTGCAACACAAATTGTACTTAGAGTTGATATACTTGCGATTGCTGTAGTAGCAATTCTTTTGAAGCGTTTTTTCTTATTAAATAAATATGTTTTATATTCTAAAACAGCCTGTTTACCTTCTCTAGTGTATAAGGCTTCTTTTATTGCTTTATCAAAATGGTCTGGTATATCCATTTTACTATTTAAGATTTCTTTAATTTTTTTATCGACATTATCCATTCTAGCACCTCCTAAATTTTGCTTTTAATTTTATCTTTAGCCCTATAAAAAGTTGATTTTACTTTAGATTCTGTCATATTGAGTTCTTCTGCTATTTGTTTGAAAGTATATAAATTTTTAATTTTCATGTAATAGATAATCTTTTCTTCATAGTCCAAATCTTCAATTAGGTTTTTAAAAGTCAAATCACCTTCTACTTGTTCTTGCGGATATTGAGACATATAGTCTTTTATAAAAAAATCTTCAAACGGAATAGTGTTAAAATGTTTTCTTTTATTAATCTCAATACATTTATTTTTTAAATTAGTAGTAATCCAATGATTAAATGAACTTAAACGATGTAATTGATGTAAATTTCTAAAAGCAGAAATCATTGTTTCTTGAATTGCATCATCTACATCATTAGAATTTTCTAATTTAGAAAGTGCTATTCTATACAGTTTAGGGGAGATTAGTTTTACAAGTGCAGAAAATGCATCTGTATCTCCTTCTTTAGCTTTTCTTACTAGATCTTTCATATGTATAAAGACTCCTTTATTAGTAAATATTATTATTCATATTTTAATACTAAAAAAATTATAGCATATAAAAGATATAGAAAAGTTAAAAATTTACCATAAATTTAATAGGAAAAATGTTAATTTGCTAATCATTAAATTACAATTCATAATAAAAGGTACTATAATTATACCATATATTTACCGTTTGGAAACAAAATGTAAAAAAAGTAAAAAAACTTATATCGTACAAAAGAACTTTCATTCAGCATGTATAAAGATATTGTCTATTACCAAATTTATAAATATAGAAATATAATACTACAAAATAGAAATTTGTCAAATATTACAAAAATATTACATTTGTAAGAAAATCCTAGTGATAAGTAAAAATTTATTGACTAAAAAAAATCATAATGATATAATGTTTTTGTCAAAAAATAATATAAAATGTAAAAAAGCAACAAAAAAGAACACATAAGATTTTGGAGGAAACTATGGAAAATAAGAAAAAAGTTATTTCAATAATTTCAGTCATATTACTCATAATAGCAATAATTTTACCATTATTTAATTACAGAATATATGGAATAACGCAAACTATTAGTTCAAACATAAACTCTTTAGACGAAAGCATATATCCTGGAGTTAAATCAATGATAACAAATTTACAATCTAAACACCCAAATTGGACTTTTAAAATTTTATATACAGACTTAGAATGGAGTGATGTCATAGCAGGAGAATACCAAGGGCATGGAACATCACCAAAAAACCTAGTACAAAACATATCAAACTACAAAGGTGAATGGATATGTCCAATATGCAAAGAAACACCATATGATAATGGGAGCTGGAGATGTGCATCTGAAGCTGCAATAGCATATATGATGGATCCAAGAAATTCACTAAATGATACAGATATTTTTCAATTTGAGGAATTAACAAGTAGCAATTGTAATATAGATAATATTAAGTCAATGACAAAAGGGACATACCTAGAAGGACATGAACAAGGAATAGTAGATGCATCAATACAAAATGGTGTAAATGGAATATATGTTGTTGCAAGACTAATTCAAGAACAAGGAAGTGACGGTTCAGAGTTAGTCTCAGGAGAACAAGGATATTACAATGCATTTAATATAGGCGCTTCAGGAAACACAAAACAAGAAATAATAAACAATGGAATTGCATATGCAAAAAGACAAGGATGGGACACACTTGAAAAATCAATAATAGGTGGAATAGGATTTGTCGCAAACAATTACATAAAAAAAGGACAAAACACACTATATCTACAAAAATTTAATGTAACAACAAACTCAGGAGGACCATATACACACCAATATCAACAAAATATATTAGCAGCACAATCAGAAGGAACAAAGTTAAGAGATACATATATAAAAGCAAATGCCTATGAAAGTGCACACACATTTGTAATACCAGTATACAAAAACATGCCAAGCGAAATTTCTAAAAGGCCAAATGGAGACGGAAATACAACTGTAAATTCAGATGTAGTAAAAGTAAATGTAAATAGTTCACTAAGAATAAGAAATGAGCCAAATGGTACAGAAACAGTAGGCTGGGTATATAGTAATGAAATAGTAACAAGAATAGAAAAAGCAACAGAAAAAATAGCTGGAACATATTGGGATAAAATAAGAAAATCAAATGGAATAACAGGATATGTTGCAAGAGAAACATATGATTATGAAAATCCATACAAATTATATTTAGTTCCAATAAATGAAGGAGGAGAAACAGACGATCCTAGTACAACACCAGATAACCCAGAAACTCCAAACAATCCAGGAACAACACCGGATAACCCAAGCACACCAGGAGAAGGCACAGGTCAAACACCTACAAACACAGATAAAGTAAAATTTGAAGAAAATACAAAAACAATTATAGTAAAACCAGGAGCTATAGCACAAGATATATTAGATGCATTTGGAGGATCAGTAAAAATTGTTAAAGCAGATGGGAATTTCTTAGAAAATGAGCAATCAGTTATGGGAACAGGGTATATTGTAGAAGATATTTATACAGTTGTAAAAGCAGGAGATGTAAATGGAGATGGAACAACAAATTCTTTAGATGCTGCAATAATATTAAAATATACTGTAAAACAATATACACTTGAAAATTGCTATTATCAAGCAGGATGCCTAGATAATACAAAAGCTCCAACAGCACTAGATGCAGCCAAAATATTAAAATACACTGTTGGCCAGTATGAAATAAATATATAAAAATATTGGCTAACATTATATAACTATTTAAGTATACACAAAAATTAAATTACATAATAAAACAAAAAATACAAAAAATAACAAATGCAAAAAATAAATACTAAAGTATAGAAAGGGAGAAATTTATGAATAAGAAAATCTTTGGGTTAATAGTATTTTTTCTATTAATATTTGGATATTACATAACTTCAGATGCAGCAATAAATGTAACATCTAAACAAGTAAATTCAGGAGAACAATTTTCTGTATCAGTTACATCTGATACACCAACAATATCTTATACAGTCTCATTAACCGGATATAATGGTCTTACATTTGTAACAAGTTCAGGAGGAACAGGAGCAGGAGGAACAGCAATTTCAGATGCAAAAACCACAGGAATGACAAGCCTTGCAACATTTACATTCAAAGCACCAGAAGTTACGGAAAATACTACATATAAAATAAGTGTATCAGCTACAGGAATGGGAAGAGAAGATGCAACAGCATTACCAGATTCTTCAGCGACAGCAACAATTACAGTAAAAGCACCAGAAAAAGAACCAGATCCTTCCACAAATCCAGACACTCCAAATACATCAACAAACCCAACAACAAATACAACAAATCCAGTTACAACAGCAAACAAAGAAACAACACCACAAAAATCAACAGTAACAACACTTTCAAATTTAGGAATAACACCAAACGACTTCACAGGATTTACACCATCAAAAAAAGAATACACAGTAACAGTTCCAAATAATGTAGAAACAATTGAAGTATATGCAAAAAAAGGGCAAAATGGCCAAACAATTTCAGGAACAGGAACAAAAACATTACAAGAAGGAGAAAATCGTTTTGAAGTAGTAGTAACAGCAGAAGATGGAAAAGCAACTACAACATATGCAGTTATAGTAAATAAGGAAGCAGCACAAACAGAAGAACCAAGAGAAGACTTAGAAGAGCCAAAAGAATTTGGTCTAAAAACATTAAACATAGAAGGAATTACATTAAATCCAGAATTTTCTACAAATGTATATGAATATACAGCAAAATTAACAGAAAATAAAGAAAACTTAGAAGTAAATACAGTAGCAACAGAGTCAAATGCTACAATTGAAATAACAGGAAATGAAAATCTAAAAGAAGGAGAAAATGTAATAACAATTCTTGTTACAAACGAAGCAGGAGACAAAACAGCAGCATATCAAATTACTGTGGAAAAGAATGTAGTAGACCAAGAAGCATTAGCAAAACAACAAGATATAGAAAGATTAGAAAAGCAAAGAAAAACAATTTTAATTGGTGGAATTGCAGTACTTAT
Organism: uncultured Clostridia bacterium; assembly: GCA_944391785.1. Lineage (GTDB taxonomy): Bacteria > Bacillota > Clostridia > TANB77 > CAG-508 > CAG-269. Next base: position 1,316 of record CALXUX010000082.1, on the reverse strand, counting down.
ATTACTAATTGTCATTGCAGTTATAATAATAAGAAATAGAAAAAGAAGAGCATATGAAGATTACTCAGTACCATATTCTAATTTAAATGATGATGATAATGATTCATATAATGATTATAATTCTGACTATCAAGAATATGAGAAAATATCAGATAAATTTAAGCAAGATCCATATAAAGATTCAGCAGAAGATTCTAAAGATGGCTATAAAAATAATTTTGATATTAATTATGAAGATGATAATATGGAAAAATTTAATAATCAAGAAGAAAATTATGAAGAAAATAATTATGAAACTGAAAAGAAAAGACATAAAAAAGGAAAAAGATATAGATAGACAATTTTATTAGTGCCGTTACAGAAATTACTGTAATGGCACTAAAAACACCAAAAATATATTTTTTAGATACAGGATTAGCAGCATATTTAACAAAATGGAAAACTAGCGAAGTATTAGAAGCTGGAACGATGTCTGGAAACTTTTTTGAAAATTATGTAATAGTGGAAATAATTAAAAGTTATTATAAGAATATATGACCCAAAAACATCTTCTGATATTTTGGCCAACTTAAGAGTTTCAGATAATACTTTAAACTTAATTGACTCAAAAATTAAAGAACTTTTTATAAAATAATTGGTATAACATTTGACAAATATGTATATTATATATTATAATAAAGTTAGAACTCAGCAGTGCGATATCTTAGATATTAGTACCTGCAGAATAGAAGACTTTATGAGTGGTTCATGGCAGCCACTCTTTTTTTCTTAAATAAAAAAAGATAGCAAGCTAATATATTCTAGGATAATCCTTCTTGAATTGACTCATCAAAAATAAATTATACTCCCATAAAATTCTAAAACTATTTATTTTAAGTAATTTTAGAATTTCATGTGAGTGATTTTTGGAGCGATTTCGAAACAGGTATGCGAAAAAATGCCTACTTTGTTTCAAGCTCTCTTATATAACTCGATTTATTGTTTATACTTTAACATAAAATTTATATTTTAGCAATAGTAATAAAGAATAAATATCTATTATCCTGTTATAATTGTTCTACTTTTCTCAAATAAAACTTCTTCAAATTTTTTTGAAAGATTTCCGTGGCATTCAAGACATTGTATTATATCATTATCTGTTATTGGTATTATTAGTCCATTATCATCTTTAAAAGTATCTATACATCTTTTTATAAAAAGTTTTTCATTATCAATTTTTCTACAAGATAATATTCCTAGCCTTCCTCTTTTTGTACTAAATCTACCCGCTAATTGGTCAAGTTCTGGATTATTAATATCACTCGAATAATTTTTAC
>CALXUX010000081.1 GCA_944391785.1 uncultured Clostridia bacterium | reverse complement strand
CTACACATACTATATCCCATAATTTGTATGTGCATTTATTCTTAATTCTACTATCTGTAATTGTTTTAGCTTTATTTCTTAATTTCTTCAATTCCATAACATCAGTCTCTTTCACATCAATATTCTTCTTATCTATCTTTTTTCTCAATTTCTTAGTATATTTCTTCATCTTATTCATTTGTTCATTTATTCCTTTATCACTTTATTTTTTATACTATACCATAGTTTATATGATTTTTAAAGAGGTTTTTGGACAAAATGAAAGCGTAGAGCTTTACTATTCCAATACTTCTACGCTTTTCTAAAAAAATTTCATTCTTTTGTCCTGTATATTGTTAATGATATTGAAAAAATAATTGTTACAACTCATAACCCCCTTTGAAAAGGGGGGTTTGACTTTAAGCCCTATAAGGGCTAATTACTAGCAGCACCTATAAGGTGCTTTTAAATTGCAAACCTTCTTTGTTTATTTTCTTCTATTTCTCTTATATCTCCTCTCAATCTTCCGTACAATACTTTTTGCCTATATTTTGATATAAATATAATATGGTACTGGCATTTCCACTTTGTATGTGATAAACTATATTTGTTTATATTGACCTCCTATGATTTTTTATTTTGGTTTGCAATTCCTTAATATTATATCATTGGAGGTCTTTATGAATTCTTGAACGCTACCGCTTATCTTTACACACAGGCATAGCCTGTGGATTGTCAACCACTATTCACTTTATAATAATGATAAGTTTGAAAATAAAACTTGGAAAGTTTATACTGACTATAATGCTATGATAACTGATTCTGGAGTGCAATTTTTTATATATGCATTTTCAAATTCTTCTTTGCATATTTTTATTGCTGATACCGGAACAGGTACGATTAAGTACTTTTCAACTTCTTATTATCAAGAACCAATGCTTATTGGTTCGATAAAATTTGATTTTATCGTTGATGTTTGTGGTGAATTGACTTATATTATATCTTCTATTAATTCAGATAATAGTACATCATATTCTTTTATGAATCTTTATGATCAAAAGATTTATACTAAAAGCAATTCCTTAGAATATGCGTTTTTAAAATATTGGGATATGATTAACAAAGAGACAATGTAAGAAGAAGTAATTCAAAAAGAAACAATTTAAGAAGAAGTAATTCAAAAAGGAATAATTTTAAAAAAAGTAATTTAAAAAGAAATAACTCAATAAAAAGAATTAGTAAGAATAGTTTCAAAAATCAACATCAAATAGTATTTGATGGAAATAGGAAACTAGCCTTAAAATCCCAAGAAATTGGGTTTTTAAGGCTAGTTCTTTTTCCCTAGCGTTATTTTTATTTCTTTTTCTATTTTTCCTCTTTTTATTTTTAATGTTACGGTCTCTTCTGGTTTTTTGCTGTATATATATTCTCTTAGATCATTCATTCTGTTTAAAGTTTTTCCATCTATGCTTAATATTATATCTGCTTCTTTTAGCCCTGCTTTTTCTGCCGGGCTTTCTTTGTTTATTTGTGCGATGTATATTCCTTCTTCGAAGTTTAGGTTAGAGTCTAGGTATTTTAGTACTTCTTTATCATATGCATATACTCCAAGTGTTGCTTGCTCAAAATTTCCTGTCTCTTTATAACTTTCTATTACATTTTTTACTACATTTATAGGTATTGCAAACCCTATTCCTTCGGCTGATGATATTTTTACTGTGTTTATTCCTATTACTTCTCCTTCTGGGTTTATTAGTGGACCTCCACTGTTTCCTGGGTTTATTGTAGCATCTGTTTGCAATAAGTCTGACATGTAGCTTTCTTTTCCGTTTTCTTCTATTTTTATGCTTCTATTTTTTGCACTAATTATTCCACTTGTCACTGTTCTTCTGAATTCAAATCCTATTGGGTTTCCTATTGCGTATACTGTTTCTCCTACTCTTATTATTTCAGAGTCTCCTAATGGGATTGGCTCTAAGTTGTTTGCTTCTATTTTTGTAATTGATAGATCTAGTTGTGAATCACTCCATACTACTGTTCCATTGTAGTTTTTTCCGTTTTCTAATGTTATATAACATCTAGAGTATTTTTCTCCTGTTACATGTTCATTGCTTAATATATATCCATTTTCGCTTATTATCATTCCAGTTCCAAGCCCTAGTTCTTCTTCATCGCTTGATGAGAATATTGATCCTCCTACGTTTTTTAGTTTTGATATTCCAACTACACTTTCTGTTGTTTTTTCTACTACATCTGCAATTTTTGTGCTGTTTTCTTTTACGTTTTCCACAGTTTGTACGCTTTCTGTGGATTTTAGTTTTTCTGTTTCGTAATTTGCGTCTTTTATTTCTATGTTTTGGTATGTTATGTATAGGTAGATTCCTAAAACCCATATGATTACTGCTAGTATAAATCCTATTATTGTTCTTTTTAAGTAGTTTTTTTTCTGATATTTTCTTCTTTTCAAAATAAACACCTCTTTTGTTTATTATTTCCATTTTTTTCTTTTTTAAACTTTTTTAGGTGTTTATTTTCTATACTTTTTTATTCATCCTATTTTTTCTACATATATTTTATCATTTACTGCAACTACTGTATATTTATTTATATTTTTTAGTTCCTTTATTTCCTCAGATTCTCCATATTCTTCTATTTGATTTTTGGCTTCTTCTTGTTTTTCTTTTAATCTTTTTTCTTCTCCTTTTTTTAGGTATTTAAATTCTATCATTACTCCTTTATATCCTTTGCTTTGGTCTTTTGGCACAAGCAAAATGTCTGGATATTTTCTTTGTACTTCCATTTCTGATTTTAACCTAAATATTTTTAGGTTCATTGCTATGCAGTAGAATATTAGTTTTATGTATTTTTCGTCAAACTTTTGGTAGTCTCTGTTTGATAAGTTTTGTAGGTATTTTTCTAGCATTTCTATTATTTTGTCTATTTTTCCTTCTAGAGCGATTTCTTCTAGCATTTCATTATAGTCATTTTCTGTTAATTGCAAGTCTGTTTCTTTTTTTAGTATTTCTAGAAAATATTCTGAGTATATTTCTTTCATTACTTTATTTGGAATTCTTAATTCGGGTTTTTCGAATTTTTCTCCTGTTATTGTTAAATATCCTAAGTAATATAGCATTGATACTAAGTCTTGTTCTGTGAATTCTATTGCTGGATTGAATTTTGCTGTTATTTCGCTTATTATCCCTTCTCCTGAGACTGTTTTTTCTATTACTTTTTCTCTTTCTTCTCCTTTACATAGACTTAGCATTTTTCCTAGTTTGCTGTAGTCGCTTGCTATGTTCATATCTATTAATTGCACAGGGATCTTTCCTGATTCTAGATAATCATTTAGAAAGTATAGACACATATTTGAGTTGTATATTTTTTCTTTACCATCTATTGAGAATCTATATCCATCATAATTTTCTTTCATTATTGGTAATATTTTTTCTTGCTCTGTTTTTGTTATATTTTGTTCTTCCATTAGTTTTATTAATTCTTCTTCTGTAAATCCTATCATTTCGTTAAACCTTGCATTTTGTGTTTTGTCTGCCCCTATGTTAAATCCTGATGTTAGGCTGTCTAGAGTTATTGGGGCAACTCCTGTTATGAAGATTCTGTCGATTACACTTTCTGTTCCTTCTTTTAGTATTTCATACCATTTCCTTACTTTTCCATTTTTTGATACTAGGTTTTTAAATTGATCTGTGTTAAATCCTAGTAGTTCATTTGCAAAATGGTCATATTCGTCTACGATAACGTATATTTTTTCTCCAGTTTTTTGTATTGTGAATGCTTTTATTAGGTTGTCTAGTATGTTTTCTGGTTCGTCGTCAATGTTTATATAGAAATCCATACCATAGTTTTCTACAAATAGTTTGATTGATGATTGAACTTTACTTTTAAATCCTTTTATTGTTGTTTCATTATTTGTTGTATCTATCCCTGCAAAATTAAATTTTAGTATGTGATAACTATTTTTAAGTTTGCTAGGATTTTTTCCTATATATGTGCTTCCGAAAAGCTTTTCGAATTGTTCTTGTTTTTTTATATCATAGTAGTTTTCTAGTGTGCTTGTGAATAGTGTTTTTCCGAATTTTCTTGGTCTTAGGAACATTATTCTTTTTTCTGCTAGATTTTCTAATTGTTCTATATACATTGTTTTATCTACATAATAGTATCCGTCTCTTATTAGTTCTTCGTAGTTGCTTATTCCGTATGGTAGTTTTTTCATTTTTATCACTTCCTATCTTTTGGCTTATTTGCTTTTACAATTCTCTTGATATTTTAGGGCTCAATTTAGTACAATTCCTTCCTTTTGTATTACTTCGTTTATTTTAGATGGTAAATTGGCATTTTGCATTTCTTTTTTCACTATTAACTGTTTATATTATAGCATATTATATTTTTATTTTCCAACTTTTTTTAATTTCTTTTTTCTATCATTGTTCAACCTCGTTACAATTTACAACCTTATGCAATTTGTAGAGAAGCGTCAAGTGGAGATTATATAAATAATCTCCACTTGACGCGGTTCATTTTAGCCGTAAATCGTAACTCACTCTCAAAAAAACGGAAAATTTTTTTCTTCATTTTTCTTGCATTTTCGACATATTTTATATATAATTTTGGTAACTTAATTTTAGTTATATAGGGAGTTTTTTTATGGAAAAGAAATTTTATGAATTAACTAACTCACAAAAGAATATTTGGAACACTGAAATGTTTTTTAAAAATACAAATGTTAACAATGTTTCAGGTGCTTCAATTATTAAAGAAAATATTAATATCGAATTACTAAAGGCTGCTATCAACAAACTTGTTGAATTAAATGATAGCTTTAGAATTCATTTAACCTTATTGGACGGTAAACCTGTTCAATTTTTTACAGACTACAAGCCTTTTGACATTGAAGTTATAGATGTCTCTTCTGATGAAGAGTTTTTAAATGCAAAAGAAAGTCTTGCACAAGAGACTTTTGAAGTTCTAAATTCAAGTTTATTTAAGTTCAAATTGGCAAGATTTCTAAATGGATATGTTGCTGTTATGTTTAACTCACATCACTTAATTTGTGATTCTTGGTCTTCAGCTATAATTATTCAAGAAATAGTAAAAATTTATCATTCTATTTTAAATAATGAGCCATATGTTTGTGATACATATTCTTATGTTGACTCTATTAATGATGAAATTAAATATGAAAAAAGTTCAAGATATGAGAAAGATAAAGCATTTTGGAGTGATACTTTAAGTAATATTCCAGAACCTGTTACTATTCCTCATTCTTATAATAAAACTATCACACCTTCTACAAAGGCAAATAGGATAGCATATAATATTGACCAAGATTTAATGCAAAAAATTAATAAGTTTTGCAAGGATAATTCTATTTCAAATTTTGCATTTTTTATGTCTATTTATTCTTTATATATTGCAAATGTATCTAATGTTACAGATTTAATTTTAGGTACACCAATATTAAATAGAACAAATTTTAGGGAAAAACATACTATTGGAATGTTTGTTACTACAATTCCTTTTAGAATTAAGTTTGATATTCTTGAAAAGTTTACTGATTTTTCAGTTAATAATAATATAAATTTGGTTACTACTTTTAGGCACCAAAAGTATTCATATAGTGATATGATGGAAGATTTAAGAGAAAATAATTATAATATTCCAAATTTATATAATGTTGCAATTTCATACCAAATTACAAAAGCTTTAGAAAGTAGTATAGGTGATTATGATACAACTTGGACTTTTAATTATAATGCTTCTAATGATCTTTCTATCCACCTATATGACTGGAATGATACTCGGAAAGTTAATGGTTGATTATGATTATTTAACAGATTTATATTCTGAAAATGATATTAATAAGCTTCATTTGCGCATCCTTCATATGATTGAGCAAATAGTTAAAGATCCTGAAATTACTTTAGAGGATATTGAGGTTTTAACTCAAGATGAAAAAAATACAATTATTAATGTTTTTAATAATAGAGTTTTAGAATATCCAAAAAATAAAAGTATTATTGATTTATTTGAGGAGCAAGTTGCAAAAAATCCATCTAATATTTGCCTTGTTTATAAGGATACTTCTTTTACTTATTCTGATTTAAATAAGTTTGTTAATAAATTTGCAAGATTTTTGAAACATAATGGTGTTATTAAAAATGATATTGTTGGGGTTTATATGTCTAAAAGACCTTGGTTTATAATTTCTATTTTGGCAATCCAAAAGTTAGGGGCAGCTTACCTTCCTATGCACCCTGATTACCCTGAGGATAGAGTTAATTACATTTTGTCTGATAGTAATTGTAAGATTTTAATTACTGATCAGTTTGTTGCAAATGCTGTAACTAAAATTGTAAACCCTTCATCTGTTAATTTGGATAAATTTGATGATTCTAATTTGAATATAAAAATTTTACCTGATAATTTGTGTTATGTTATTTATACATCTGGCTCTACTGGAAAGCCAAAAGGTGTTATGCTTACACATTATAATTTAATAAACTTTTTATATAATTTTAATGATTGTTTTTATAATAAATTTTCTAGTACGGATAATTGTTTGTCTGTTACTAATATATCTTTTGATGTTAGTGTTTGTGAAATTTTTACGCCTTTATGTTTTGGTTCAACACTTGTTTTGTACCCTAAAAATACTTTGACAAATATTAAGCTTTTGTGTGATATATTAGAACAAAATAAAATAACATTTTTATATTTGCCACCTAATATTTTGCAAGATGTTTATTCTTTTGTAAAAGAGAATAATTATAAGTTTTTTGTTAATAAATTATTAGTTGGGGTTGAGGCAATTAAGAAAAAGGATTTAAATAATTTTTATGAGTTAAATCCTGATATAGAGATTGTAAATGGATATGGACCTACTGAAAATACTATATGCTCTACTTTCTTTAGGTATTCATATGATGATGATTTTAATGGAATTGTTCCTATACGGATATCCTCTTAAAAATAATGATATATATATTTTAAATGAATTTAATAATCTTCAAGGAGTGCGGAGAACCTGGTGAATTATATATTTCAGGTAAAAATGTTTCTTTAGGGTATTTAAATAATGAAGAGATGACAAAAAAATCTTTTGTTTATATTAAAAAGTTTGGAAATAGTGTTTTTTATAAAACTGGGGATATTGCTTATTGGAATGAAGAAGGATATTTGTCTTTTGTAGGAAGAAAGGATTCTCAAATTAAGTTTAAAGGGCATCGTATTGAGTTAAATGAGATTAATAATACTATTAAAAATATTAAAGGTATTCAAAATTCTATTACTTTATTAAAAGAGGTAAATGGCATAATGAGTTTATGTTCATATGTTTCAGTTTATGATAAAACTTTGACTGCTGATTTTATTAAGACTTCTATTTCAGATTATTTGCCATATTACATGATACCTTCACATATTGTTATTTTAGATAGTATGCCTATTACTAAAAATGGTAAGATTGATAAAGCTAGTCTTCCTGAGATTGTTATAGAGACTACAAAGATTGTTTTGCCTAAGACTTTGACACAGATTAAGTTATATAATATTTTATGTGATTTATTAAATTTAAAGAATTTTTCTATATTAGATAATTTCTTTAATTTGGGGTTAGATTCTTTGCTTGGTATAAGGTTTTCTTTGAAGATTTACCAAGAGTTTAATAAGAACTTACCTATTTCTGATTTATTTAAATATACAAATATTGCATCACTTGCTGAGCATTTGGATAATATTGATGCAGATGTTTCTTTTGAGGATATTTTGATTGCACCTAAGTCTTCAAGTTACCCTTTGTCTTCTGCTCAAAAAAGGATTTACTATGCTCAGAAAATGGCTGGAAGTGATAGCTTACTTTATAATATTAGTGGCGGATTTTTACTTAAAAATCGCTTAGATATTAAAAAAATAGAAGATGCTTTTAATAAAATTATTGAACATAATAGTTCTTTTAGAACTTACTTTAAACTTGAAAATGGTAAACCTAGACAGTTTATTTTAGATAGTTTGCATATTGATATTCCTTATTTTGAAGAAAAAATCATAGATAATTCTTTAAATGAAGAACTATTAATAGGAAAAGATTCAAGCCCCGCTTCTTCATATCAAATTTCATTTGATAATTTAAACAGTAAAGTTTCTGAGGATTTATTGATTAAAAAGTTAGTTAATAATTTCCCTAAAGCTTTTGATTTGCAGTTTGCTCCTCTTTTAAGGGTTGAGGTACATTATATAAATGATAAGACTTTAGTTTTAATAGATTCACATCATATAATTTTAGATGGTACTTCTTTGAATTTACTAATTTCTGAATTTTGTAGTTATTATGATGAGGAGGAAGTTTTAGAAAATGAAATTGAATATAAAGATTATGCTGTTTGGGAAGATAAATTAATTAAAAGTAATGCTTTGGATAATATAAGGAAATATTGGATTGATAGGTTTAAAGATTATGATATACCAGTTATTAACCTTCCTTATGATTATGCTAAAACAAATACCCTTAAGTATAATGGTAATAAATTGAATTTTAAAATAGATGATGATTTATTTAATAAAATAAAGGAAATTGCACAAAAATTTGAAGTTTCCGATTATATGTTATTTTTAGCGTGTTTTTATTGTTTACTTTATAAATATACGGCTCAAGAAAATATTGCTTTAGTTTCACCAATTGAGGCAAGAAATTCTGTAAAACTACACAATCTTATTGGTATGTTTGTAAATAATATTGTGCTTAACCAAACACTTGACTCTAATATGAATTTTAAGGATTTTTTGGCTAATATAAAGACAATGGTTTTAGATAGTTTGCATAATCAGCCTTATCCTTATGATATGCTTATTAAGGATTTGGGTATAGTTTCTAATAATTCTCCTTTTGAAGTTGTGTTTACTTATCAAAATGAGAATAATGATGTAAATGATAGAATTTCTAATTTTACAGTTAATGCAGATTTGGAGAAGGATGATTCTGAATTTAATGATAAGAATATTGATTTAAAGATTAGAGATGAAAATAGCTCTGAATTTAATGATAAAAATATGAATTTAAAGATTAGAGATGAAAATAGCTCTGAATTTAATGATAAAAATATGGACTTAAAACTTAATAATAGTACGTACTCTAAAATTAAAGTTTCAGATTTATCTATAATTGGTGCAAATACAAATACTTCAAAATTTAATTTAACTTTTGAAATAGATCCAAGTAAAAGACTAATAAATATAGAGTATAATACAGATTTGTTTGCGTGTGATACAATTGTAAGCTTTTATGAACATTATATTTATATTTTAAAACAATTAAATGATAATTTAGATATGACATTAAATGATTTTGATATTATAACTCCAAAAGAAGCAAGAAAGCTTGAAGATTTTAATAATACAGATGGGGAAATTAATTCAGATACTGTAACTAAAATTTTTGAAAGGGTTGTTTTAAAAAATGCAAATAATACTGCAGTAATTTGTGATGGAAAAACTTTAACATATGATGAGCTTAATAAAAAAGCTAATAGTTTGGCACATTTATTAATTTCAAAGGGTATAAAGCCAAATGATATTGTTTGTATTATGACAAACCGTTCTTTGGAAACTATTGTGTGTATGATGGGTATTTTAAAGGCTGGTGCTGCATTTTTAAATGTTGACCCTACATACCCTATAGAGCGTACTGAGTATTATTTAAAAGATTGTAATGCTCAATATGTTTTGACTATGAAGTCTTTAAAAGATAAGGTTGCAAGTATTAAAAATTGTATTGAAATTGATTTAGATAATGATTTTTATAATAGCAATTTTGAAAATCCAAATGTGGAGGTAGACCCTCAAGATCTATCATATGTTATTTATACATCTGGTTCTACTGGGCTTCCAAAAGGAGTGCTTTTAAACCAAGTTGGGTTTGCTAATATGGCTAAGGCTATGACTTTAAAACTTGATTATTTAAAAGAAGGCAATAACCATTGCTTAGTTTCTGTTACATCTACACCTTTTGATATATTTGTTTATGAAATAATAGTATCTTTAACACATGGGCTTAAGATTTTGCTGGCTAATAATGCAGAACATAGAAATCCTGTATTACTTGATGCTTTGATTAAAAAATATGGCGGAGATGTTATGACAGTTACTCCAAGCCTTATGAAAATTAATTATGATAATAGGCTTGAAGATTCGGCTTTATCTAGAATTAAATATATGGTATTTGGCGGAGAACCTTTACCTGAAAAATTTGTTAAGGATTTAAGAAGACTTTCTAAAGGTGTTTCTATTTATAATATATATGGTCCTTCTGAAATTACTATTTTGTCTAATGTGCAAAACTTAGATAAAGAAAATAAAATAACTGTTGGTCCTCCTATTTTAAATACTCAAATACATATTTTAGATAAAAACTTAAAGAGGGTTCCAATAGGTGTTGTTGGGGAAATATATATTTCAGGTATTCAAGTTGGGCTTGGATATCTTGGTAAACCTAAGATGACAGAAGAAAAATTTTTAAATAATTTATTTGGCTCTGGTAAAATGTATAAATCAGGTGACCTTGGTAGATGGACTTTTGATGGAAAGGTTCAAATATTAGGTAGAATTGATAACCAAATAAAATTACGTGGTTTAAGGATAGAACTTGGTGAAATAGAAGGTAAAATGGAAGAGATTCCTGGAGTTCAGTCTGCTGTTGTAAATAAAGTGGATTATGAAGGTAGAGAATTTTTATGTGGCTATTATGTTACTGAAAAAAATGAGGTTGTTATGGAATCTACAATAAAAGAAGCTTTAAGAAGGTCACTTCCATATTATATGGTTCCTACATATATAGTTCACTTAGAAGAAATGCCATATACTATAAATAGAAAAATAGATAGAAAGGCTTTGCCAATGCCTAAATTTAAAAAATCTACTTCTAATGCAGATTTAATTACAGATGAAAAACTTAACCCTCAAGAAAAGATTTTACTAAATATCTGGAAAAATATTTTAAATATTGATAATATTTCAATATATGATAATTTTTTTGATATTGGTGGAGATTCTATTTTAGCAATAAATATGCAAATTGATGCTTTAAAAAATGGATTTAAGTTTGAATATGCAGATATTTTTAATTATCCTACTATTAAAGCTTTGGCATCAAAGTCAGATATTTCTTTTGAGGATGTTTTGAAAAACTATGATTATTCTAAAATTAATAAATTGCTAGAAGTAAATGATATTAAAAATTTGGATTCAATTAAAAAACAAGATGTTGGAGATTGCCTGTTAATTGGCTCAACTGGATATCTCGGTGCTCATTTAATTTATTCTTTTGTGAATAATGAAAAAGGAAATATTTATTGTTTAATTAGGAAAAAGGATAATTTTATACCTATAGAAAGATTAAAAAATACTCTTGATTTTTACTTTGGACCTGATTTTTATAAAGAAAATGAGTCTAGAATTACTGTTTTACAGGGTGATATAACTAAAAATAATTTAGGACTTTCTGAAGAGGATTTTGATTTGATTAAAAGAAATGTTACTACAGTTATTAATTCAGGGGCTATTGTAAAACATTATGGACAAAAAGAACTTTTTGAAGATATTAATGTTAATGGAACTAGAAATGTTGTATCTCTTTGTAAGAATTTACAAAAAAGGCTTATACATATTTCAACAGTTAGTGTTTCTGGTAATGGTGAAAAAGAAGAAGCTGTTATCGAAACTCCTGAAAATATTAATAATAAAAAATTGTTCTCAGAAAAGTCATTGTATATTAATCAAAATTTGAAAGGTATATATACTATAACTAAATTTAAAGCTGAACGTATAGTTCTAGAAAATATCCCCGAAGGATTAGATGCTCAAATTTTAAGGATTGGAAATATTACAAATAGATATTCTGATGGTGTTTTCCAAAGAAATGTATCAGAAAATGCTTTTGCAAAAAGAATTAAATCTTTTATAGATATTGGAGCATTTCCAGATTATGCTATTAAGCACGAAATAGAACTTACACCTGTTGACTTATGTGCAGATGCAATAATTAAAATTGCAGGTTATAAAAGCAAATGTAATGTTTTTCATATTTTTGATACTAAATTACTTTCTATAAAACTATTAATAGATACATTTAAAGAACTTGGAATTAATCTTGTTCCTGTATCTGAACATAGTATGACTGAGATTATATCTGAGCTTTTGAATAATGATAGTAATAAAGATATACTTTCAGGTATAATTCATGATTTAGATAAGGATAAACGTTTAATATATACATCTAATATTAGGCTAGACGCTTCATTTACAGTTGCTTATTTGAAAAAAATTGGTTTTGAATGGAAAAATATTGACAAGGATTATATTGTGAAATATATTAATTACTTTAAGAAGATTAAGTTTTTGGATTGATGATTTGTGAACTTTAGGGACGTTCCTTAAAGTTCATGAATTTGATTTTAAGAATTCTATATTGATATTTTGCAAAACTTTTAAAAAAATTGAACTTTAAAGATCCCTAAAGTTCAAACTTGAATTAACAAAGGAGGAATTTTTTATGCAGTTAGTTAATGTGCCTTTTATTCTTTTATCTTTTTCTACATTATTTGATATTTTTTTAGTGTTTTATATTTTGAAGAAGAAATCTGCCCAAAAATCTACTAAACAAATTAGAACGACTTTTCTTTTATTGCTTGCTTGTGTTCTTATTATTTGTATTGGTGTTTTAGTGGAAAATGTTGTTTATCAGTTGTTTTCTATTGAGACTATTCTTTTTGAGTATTTTATTTATATTGGTACTTGTTTTTTACCTGTTGCTTTCTTTTTTACGGCTATTACTTATAAAAATACTAAGATTAATTTTGAGAAAAAGTATTTACTTTTGTTTGTAATACCTGTTCTTACTTTGCTTGTATTATGGACTAATGATTTTCATCATTTGTTTTATGAACATTATTCTATAAATATGAATGAAGCAACATATGGTTTTTATTTTTATATACATTCTATTTATACTTATGTGCTTCTTTTTGTTAGTATGTTTATATTTATTCAAAATTCATTGAAAAATACTGGTGTTTTTTCAATGCAGTCTATTTTGATAATTTTGGGTTCTATTATACCTATTGTTATTAATCTTCTTGGGACTACTAAAATTTTTAATATGACTGTTTATGCAACACCTATTTCTTTTTCTTTTACTTTGATTTTTTATTATTTTGCTATTTTTAGATTTGACTTTTTAGATATTTCACCTATTGCTTTGAGAAAGATTGTTGATGTTATGTCTGATGGTTATTTGGTAACTGATACACAAGAAAATATTGTAGATTATAATACTACTTTTGTTTCTACTTTTAATGTAAAAAATACTAATATAATTAAGACAAAATTGTTTGATTTTATTTCTATTAATAAAAATGCAAATAAGTTTCAAGATGCATATTATAAAAGTATTAATAAAAAAGTGACTACATCTGTTGAATTTCATGATAATAATACAAATAAATATTTTCATATTGAGATTAGCCCTTTGCTTAATAAAAATATGTTTATTGGTGTTTTGATTTTATTTAAAGATATTACAGAGCATGTTAATGATGTTAAACAAATTAAAGATAGTCAAAATACTTTAATGGAAAGAGAGCGTCTTGCTTCTTTAGGACAGCTTATTGGTGGTATTGCTCACAATTTAAAGACTCCTATTATGTCTATTTCTGGTGCTGCGGAAGGTTTGTCTGATTTGGTTAAAGAGTATGATTCTTCTATTGATGACCCTTCTGTTAATTCTAAGGATCACCATGATATTGCAAAAGATATGTTTTCTTGGGTTGATAAGATTAGGCATTATACTGAGTATATGTCAGATATTATTACTGCTGTTAAAGGGCAGGCTGTTACTTTGTCTGAGATGCAAAATATTTCTTTTGATTTGGAAGAATTGGTTAAAAGAGTAGATATTTTGATGAGGCATGAGCTTAAAAATGCTTTGATTTATTTAAATGTTAAGTTTGAGGTTGATAAAAATACTACTTTGAATGGTGATATTAATAGTTTGGTTCAGGTTATTAATAATATGATTTCAAATTCTATTCAAGCTTATGATGGAAAACCTGAGCAGAATATTGATTTGATTATTCATAAAGAGAGTAATAATATTGTTATTTCTGTTAAGGATTATGGGCCTGGGCTTCCTGATAAGGTTAAGGAGAAGTTGTTTTCTGAGATGATTACGACTAAGGGTAAGAATGGGACTGGACTGGGTTTGTATATGTCTTATTCTACTATTAAGGCAAATTTTGGTGGTGATATTACTTTTGAGTCTGAAGATGGATTGGGAACGACTTTTAATATTATATTGCCTGAGAAATAGATAACTTTACGGTCTAAAATAAGCCGCCCTGATGATGTTATTTATATAAAATTTATTCCATTCCTCGGTTCAATACGTGATTTAGCCATTCTAAATATAAAACAAACGAGCCTCTCGCGACATTTGCGCGCTTCCTCATTTATTTTATATTAAGAATGGCTACAATCACTCCAATCACATGCGTCATTCCATAAATTTTATATAAATAACATCATCAGGGCTTCTCTACAATAATAAAAACTGCAAATATTTATGCTTTTGTACTACTCTCAATAATAAAATTGTCGAAAATACTTGATTTTTGTAATAGTTATTTATATAATACCTTTAAATTAAATAGATGGAGGTCAGATTATGAGAAAAGGCGTTCAAAATGTGGAAAATTCT
Source organism: uncultured Clostridia bacterium (assembly GCA_944391785.1). Lineage (GTDB taxonomy): Bacteria > Bacillota > Clostridia > TANB77 > CAG-508 > CAG-269. The sequence goes on along the minus strand of CALXUX010000081.1, from coordinate 5,845 downwards.
GAAAATGCTAAATATAGTATTATAGCTGTTGATGACGAAGAAGGAATTGTTGATTCTTTATCAATTTTCTTAAAACGTTCTGGTTATAACTTTACAGGTGTCACTGACCCTATTAAAGCAATTGAACTTGTAAAAAATGAGCATTTTGATTTGATGATTTTGGATTTTATTATGACTCCTTTTCATGGGGATCAGGTTGTTGAGGAAATTCGTAAGTTTAATAAGGATTTATATATTTTGTTACTTACTGGTCATAAGGATTTGGCTCCTCCTCTTGAGACTATTAAGAGGCTTGATATTCAGGGGTATTGTGAGAAGAGTGATAAGTTTGATCAATTGCTACTTTTGATTGAGTCTGGTATTAAGTCTATTGAACAAATGAATCAGATTAAAAAGATTAATAGCAAACTTACAGATACTTATGAAAAATTGGAACATGCTTACTTGGATTCTATTGAGACTTTAAGGTATACAATAGAGGCTAAGGACATTTATACAAGAGGTCATTCTGATAGAGTTTCTGAGTTTTCTGTTTTGATTGGTAAAAAGCTTGGTCTTTCTGATGAGGATTTGAATACTTTGAAGATTGGTGGTTTGTTCCACGATATTGGGAAAATTGGTGTTCCTGATAGTATTTTACAAAAGGCTGATAAGCTTACAGATGATGAGTATTCTCAAATTAAACAACATCCGAATATTGGTGTTCATATTTTGTCTAATGCGACTATTTTTAAGGATATTTTGCCTATTGTTGAACATCACCACGAAAGGTATGATGGAAAAGGTTATCCAAGTGGTCTTGCAGGAGAAGAGATTCCATACCTTGCTAGAATTGCTGCTGTTGCAGATAGTTTTGATGCTATGTCTTCTCGTAGGGCTTACCGTGAGTCTTTGCCAAAAGAAAAGATTTTGTCTGAGTTTATGAGGTGTCGTGGGACTCAGTTTGATCCTGATATTGATGACACTTTTATTGATATTTTGGAGAATCATTATGATGAAATTGAGGCGATTCAAGCTAAGTATTAGAATTTTTCATTTTTAGTTTTTTATATATTTTGTATATTTGAATATGATATAAAAAACACAAACTTTTGATTTTATTTTTATAATCTAGTTTGTGTTTTTTAATTTTATTGGTTTATATTTAATTTGTTTTTCTGTTAGTTTTAAACAATTTGTTGTTGTTCCTGTATTTCTATTTTTTTACATTATTTTGAAGTCTGCACTTTTATCATTTAATATACTTCCATTTTCACTTCTTTCCCTCTAAATGCAAATACAATTTTTGTTATGTTTGTATATCCTTTTTCCTTTAAGTTTGCTTCATATCCCTTTTCTTCTATTTGTTTTTTTGCATTTTTTATTGTGTCTTCTATTGTTTTTAATTGCATTATCATTAAGTTGTAGTTCATTATTCCTGCATCTTTTAGTGTTACATATATTACTGGGTAGTATCCAAGTTTTGATGTGTATTTTTCTTCTTGGTCTAGTATTTTTAAGCCTTTGAATAGTTCTTTCGAGTCTTTTTGTGTGCAGTCAAAGTAGTATTTTAGTGTGCTCATGTTTAGTGTTTTTCCAAATCTTCTTGGACGTGTTATTAGTATTACTCTTGATTCATTGTCTATTATGTGTTTTATGTACATTGTTTTGTCTATGTAGTAATTGTCTCTTACCATTAGACCTTTAAAATCACTTTCACCTATTCCTATTTTTTTCATATTTTATTTATGGCTTTTTATGTTTTCTTTTTATTGCTTTTTGGCTCGCTTTTGCTTGCCTTTCAAAATTGCTTTTGCTTGCCATATCTCCTTTCTTATATTTTTTACACTTTCATAGATAACCCCACTTTTTGCCTTTCTTTATCTATCTTTATAACTTTTACCTTTACAATGTCACCTACAGAAACTACATCTGATGGATTTTTTATGAATTTGTCACTCATTTCTGATATATGTACTAGCCCATCGTGTTTTACTCCTATATCTACAAAAGCTCCAAAGTCTATTACATTTCTTACTGTTCCAGTTAGTATCATTCCTTCTTTTAGGTCTTCTAGCTTTAGAACATCTTGTCTTAAAATTGGTTTTGGCATGTCTTCACGTGGGTCTCTTCCTGGTTTTGATAGTTCTTGGATTATGTCTTGAAGTGTCATTTCTCCTATTTCTAGTTCTTTTGCAGTTTTTGGAATGTCTACTTGTTTTAGTTTTTCTCTTAAGTTTGCAAGTTTTTCTTTATCTTTTAGGTCTTCTTTGTTAAATCCTAAGTTTTTTAGTAGTTTTTCTGTTGCTTCATAGCTTTCTGGGTGTACTGCTGTTATTTCTAGCGGGTTATCTCCGTCTAGTATTCTTAGGAATCCTGCACATTGCTCAAATGCTACTTTCCCTAGTTTTGGGACTTTTAGTAGTTCTTTTCTGTTTTTTAGTTTTCCGTTTTCGTCTCTATATTTTACTATGTTTTTGGCTATTGTCATGTTTATTCCTGATACGTATGATAAAAGTGATGATGTTGCTGTGTTTACATCTACTCCTACTTTGTTTACACTGTCTTCTACAACTCCAGTTAAACTTTCTTGTAATTTTTTTTGGTTTACATCGTGTTGATATTGGCCAACTCCTATTGCTTTTGGGTCTATTTTTACAAGTTCTGCTAGTGGGTCTTGAAGTCTTCTTGCGATTGATATTGCTCCTCGTATTGATACATTTATGTCTGGGTATTCTTCTGTTGCAAGTTTTGAGGCAGAATATACTGATGCTCCTGCTTCACTTACTATTGCATAGTGTACCTCCCTTTTTGCTTCTTTTATCATATCAGAGACAAACATTTCTGATTCTCTTGAAGCTGTTCCGTTTCCTATTGCTACCATGTCTACTTTGTCTTTGTCTATTAGTTTTAGTAATTCTTTTTTTGCTCCTTCTACGTCATTTTGTGGTTCTGTTGGGTATACTGTTGTGTAGTCTAGTAGTTTTCCTGTTTCGTCTATTATTGCTATTTTGCATCCTGTTCTGTATGCTGGGTCAAATCCCATTACTGTTTTTCCTTTTATTGGGGCTCCAAGTAGTAGTTGTTTTGAGTTTTGACCAAATACTTTTATTGCTTTGTCTTCTGCTTTTTCTGTTAAATCTCCCCTTATTTCTCTGTCTATTGATGATTCTATTAGTCTTTTGAAGCTGTCTGCAATTGTTTCTTTTAGCATTTGGGTAAATTGGGTGTTTCCTTTTATTAGGTCTTTTTCTATATATTCTAGGATTTTTTCTTCTGGTTTTTCTATTTTGACTTTTAGATATTCTTCTTTTTCTCCTCTGTTTATTGCTAGAATTCTGTGGCTTGGTATGTATTTTATTGGTTCATTGTAGTTATAATACATTTCATAGTTTGATTTTTCTTCTTCTTTGCTTGCTTTTGTTACTATTTGTGCTTCTTTGTTACATAGTCTTTTTATTTCTTTTCTGTATTTTGCGTTGTCTGATATGTCTTCTGCTATTATGTCTAGGGCTCCTGCGATTGCTTCTTCTGCAGTTTTTACTACTTTGTCTTTGTTTTTCTTGTCTTCTTCTGAAAGATTTTCTATGTTTATGTATTGTTTTGCTATTTCCTCGATTGGCTTTGTTTCTTTTTGCTCTAATATTATAACTGCTAGTGGTTCTAGTCCTTTTGCTTTTGCAACTGTTGCTCTTGTTTTTTTCTTTTGTTTGTATGGTCTATATATGTCTTCTACTTCTGCTAGTGTTTTTGCTATTGCTACTGCTTGCAAGATTTGGTCTGTTAGTTTTCCTTGCTCGTCTATTGATTTTATTATTTCTTCTTTTCTGGTTTCTAGGTTTCTTAGGTAGTTTAGTCTTTCTCCTAAATCTCTTAATGTTTCGTCGCTTAATCCTCCTGTTACTTCTTTTCTGTAACGGGCGATAAATGGTATTGTGTTTCCTTCGTCTATTAGTTTTACTGCCGCTTCTATCTGGTTTTCCTTTACTTTTAATTCTTCTGCTATTTGTTTTATTATTTTTTCCATTTATATTTTCCTTTCTTTTTTATTTTTGTTTAAAAAATAAAGCTTATTTTCAGCTTTATTATAACAATCCCTAGTATTTTAGTCAATTATTTTTTTATACAAAAAACAGCATATAATGGAATTGATTTTATATTATTTTCAAATCCAAAATTATTTGATGATATTCTAATTGCAAGTTCCGGTTTGTTTTTTTCAATAAAATAATTTAAACTTTTTGATTTTTTGTTTTCGTTTGCTTTGACTTCTATTGGAATAACACCATTTGTAGTGTCTATTAGAAAATCTATTTCTGCAAATTGGTTTTGTGCCCAGTAGTATAAACTAATTTCGTTTGCTTGTAGTTCATTTGCCACATAATTTTCAGCAATTACTCCTTTATATTGAAAATTGTCGTTTAATAGTATTTTATTTCTAGGAATTTCAAGTAGTTCTGTTAGTATTCCTGTGTCACTTAAATATAATTTGAATTTTTCTTCATCCATAAATCCTTTTAATGGTGTTTCAAATTTGCATGCGAAGTAGCAAGGTATGACTAGTTTACTTGCTATAAGCCAGTCTATGCTTGTTTCATAATCTCTTTTTCTTGCATATGGTTCTATTTTTGAGAATTGGAATTTCTTATTTTCTTTTGCTAGTTGACTTGGGATATTTTTATATATTTTTTCTATTTTTATTGTTTCATAGTGGTTTAATGTGTATTTTTCCATATCTGCTAAATATGCTTCTATTATGGATTTTAGTAGATTATTATCAAATTTTAATATTTCTAGATTGTTTTTTATTATGTTGTCTACTGCTATTGGCATTCCTCCTGTTGCTAAAAATAGTCTGTAATAATTTAGTAATTTTTCGTGGATTGGATTGCTCATTTTTTTATTTTTATTAAAACATTCTTTTATTTCATCTATTACTTGTGCATATCCAATTGCTATTAAATATTCTTCAAATGTCATAGGGTACATATATTTTATTATTACTTTTCCGACCGGGAAAGAATTTTTGAATCTTTTTAATTTTACTCCTAGTAGTGAACCTGCACATATTATTTTATATGGAAATTCACTTTCACAAAAATATTTTAATGCAGTTATTAGGTTTTCTGATTCTTGTATTTCATCGAAAAATATTATTGTTTCTTTTTTTATGGTTCTGCCTAAGTATAATTCCATTTTTCTTATTTTTTCTTCTGTATTTATTGGTTCGTCAAATATTTCTATTATTCCTTTATCATTCATTAAGTTTATATATATATAATCTGGGTAGTTTGTTTTGCAGAACTTATTTATTATATATGTTTTTCCTATTTGCCTTGCTCCTATAACCATTAGTGGTGTGTTTTCATTTTTATTTTTCCATTCTTCTAATTCTTTTATAAAAATCCTTTGCATTTTTTCCCCCTTTTTTTATTTGGTTTTGTAAAAAAATTATTTTTGTTTTAGATTGTTTAATATTTATTATATTATAGAGTTTTATCTACAAATATATATACAAATTGGCTTAAGTTATTTTGATTTTTTCCTATTTATATAGTATTATATTACTTTTCTATTTTTTTATCAAGTATTGTTTCACATTTTTTTGTGAATTTGTTTTGTTTATTTCACATTTTTTTGTGAAATCAGCTTTTTTGTTTCACACTTTTTTGTGAATTTTATTTGAGCTTTTATTTAGTCTGTAAAAAATTTTAGTATGTAGGCTGTGACATTGCAGTATGAACAAAGCGAAAATTAAAATTTTCGCACTGGTCACTAATTTATAATTAGTGGCCTCTTTTATAAAGAAGTTGTTTTTAAGTTTCCACCTATTTTCTTAGGCAACTCTTTTCTTTAATGGTCGTTG
>CALXUX010000080.1 GCA_944391785.1 uncultured Clostridia bacterium | reverse complement strand
TAATGGCTTAACAGAAGGTTTTAATAATAAAACAAAAGTTATAAAACGAATAATGTATGGTAGATGTAGCTTTGATTTGCTACGTCTAAAAATTTTAGCATAAGTCAACTAACTTGACAAAGAACCAGTAAAGTGTGTAATTTTTTTTTATATTTTAAAATTTTTTTGTAATCGATAATTAAAATGATAATTATCGATTATTTTTTCTTTTGTAAAATATGCATATTAGTGATACTTAAAAAACATTAATTTTAGGGTTCACTTAATAGAAGTTAATATAAAGCTTATTAACTTAACATAAAATATTGCTCTGTGTAATACTATTTTTAATAATTAATTATTGTTTATGATTTTTCTTGTTTGTTCCCTTACATTATGAAACTGTTTTCAATTTCTTGCGTCTCCTAATTTATATATTTTCATATTTTGTTATTCTTGCTTGCATTTCTGGATTGATTGCAATTTGATTTCGTACCATTGCCCAATTTGAAATTGGTCTGTCTTTCCATTTTTTATATAATTCTGTAACTCGTAAATACAATAATTTAAATAATGAATTTTCATTTGGAAAAGATCCTCTTTTTGTTACTTTTCTAAAACTAGAATTTACACTCTCTATTGCATTAGTTGTATACATTACTTTTCGTATAGCACTACCGTAATTAAATAGCTGCTCTACGTGTTTCCAGTTTCTTACCCATACATCTACTGCTCCTGGATATTCTTTCCATTCCTGCTTAAATCTTTCAAATTCTGCTTCTGCTGCTTTTAAACTTGGTGCTCCATATACTTTCTTTAATTGTGCAGTAAATGTTTTATAACTCTTATTTGGTATGTATTTTATTGAATTTCTTATTAAATGTACTATACATCTTTGTACTACTACATTTTTAAATATTGCTTTTGCTCCTTCTTCTAGCCCGGATACTCCATCCATTGAAATGAATAATATATCTTCAACACCTCTAGCTTTCAGCTCATCAAATATTTGCATCCAATTGTGTTTACTTTCTGTTTCATTTAGCCAAATTCCAAGTATATCTTTTTTTCCATTCGCATCATATCCTAATATTGTATATACTGCATGTTCTTTTGTTTCATATTCTTTTTTAATTGACACATACATGCAATCAACAAACAGGAATGCATAAAATTTCTTTAATGGTCTATTTTGCCATTCTGTAACTTCTTCTATTATTTTATCTGTTATTTCTGAAACTGTTTCTGCTGATATATCAAATCCATATATATCTTCTATTGTTGAGGCTATATCTCTTTGACTCATTCCTTTTGCATACATTGATAATACCTTATCTTCAATTCCTGATACATCTCTTGTTCTTTTTGGTATTGCCATAGGTTCAAATGTTCCGTCTCTGTCTCTTGGGGCATTTATTGGTATTTCTCCATACGTTGTTTTTAATGTCTTGTTTGTATATCCATTTCTACGATTTTGTGTTTCTTTGTAACCGTGATTATTACTTTCATAACCTAAATGTGCATTCATTTCTCCTTGTAACATTGCTTCAAATATTGGGCCAAATATATCTTTCATTGCATCTTGAACATCTTCTTTTGTTTCTGGTTGATATTGTTCTAATATTGCTTCTGCTAATGCTACTGCTTTTTGATCTCTTTTTATTTTTTTTCCCATATTCTATTCCTCCATTTTTTTTATTATATATTTTTTTGTATAAAAAAGTAAAGTGCATAAGTTTTGGTACCTTTAACTTACACACTTTATTTTACACTATCCAATTTATTGTAATTGCTTCTTTTTTATCTTTTTTATTATTATTCTTTTTTATCATATTTCTTTTAATCATATTTCTTTTTATCGTATTTTTTTATCATATTTCTTTTTTATCGTATTTCTTTTATTGTATTTCTTTTTTATCGTATTTCTTTTATTGTATTTTTTTAATTATATTATAACTATATCCATTTCACTTGTTAATAAATCATTTCCATACGCATATATTATATATAAATTATTTTCATAAATAAAAAATTGTTTAGAGTTTTCTATTTTGTAGATGTCACTTTTGCTATTTCTTTCAAAAATGTTATAGCCAAGTTCTTTTAAATCTTCTGCTTTTCTTTCTTCTGTTTGTATTTCTGTTAAAATTTTATTTTGTACTGCTGTACTATCTGCTCCTAGTATATTTATTGCATCTTCTAGAGTTATTTCTTTTTTATTTATTATATCATAATTATATGTTTGTATTACTAATTGCTGTGGATTTGCACCTTCTTTTAGAATTGTTTTTATTATTAGAGAAAGTATTCCATTTTCTATATTTGCTTTGTATTGTATTGAATATATTATATTTTCATTACTTGTTTGATATACACTATTTGCTTTTGCTACAAATATGTCATTTATTTCAGCATTGTATTTTTTTATAGTTTCATCTTCTATATTTATATATGGTATGTATAAATTCAAATCATAATTTGGGTCATTTTTTTCTTGTACTTTATATTTTGTATATACTAAGTCATTTTCTTGCTCTATTTTTGGTACATCATATTGTAAATCTTCTTCTAATGTGTTTGTAAATAAATTGTCAAACCCTTGTTTTAGTAAATTTTCTTGTTCTTCTGTTTTTAATTCTCTACTTTGAATTCCAAATAGAGAATTTATAAGATCATTTCCTAGAACTTGCATAGATACTACAATTGTTATTGCTAATACACATATAACAATTGCAATTACATATATTGCAATTGTTTTTTTACTTAGGTGTTCCTTTTTTTGAATTAAATTCATTGTTATTCCTCTCTTTCGTTTATTTTATTATAACATTTTAGTTCTTTAATCGTCAACTAATATTTTGCATTTTGGTTCTTCTTAGTTTATGGTAGATATGTAAATTATGGCGGCTTTTTTCCCAGTTTGAACTGTAATTTTTAAGGCTTAATTTCTTCTTTTTAAAGCTTTCTTACTATTGACTATTTTTAAAATTTGAGGTATCATATTATATATTGAATTTTAGAAAGAAATGAGGAATTTATTATTATGTTATGTTCAGATTGTAATAAAAATCCAGCTATTATTTTCTTTCAAAAACAAGAAAATAATAAAGATAAAATAGAAGGTCTTTGCTATAACTGTGCAAAAAAAAGAGGAATAGATCCTCTAGACACACTAAAAAAGCAAAACGAAGTTTTAGGCCAAGATAAAGTAAATTTAAATGATATGTCTAAACAATTTGAAGCAATTTTCAAAGATTTAGCAGAAAATATTAACTTAGAAGATTTAGAAAATATAGAAGGTGCTATCACATTTGGCACAAATGTAAACCCTCAAGATGAAAATTACGATGATGATAGTGAAAATTATGAAAAGCCAAAAATTGCAGGTGCTGCAATTCCACTTGGCTCAATATTTTCTAATATGTTTGGTTCAAATTCTCAAAACAATTTTAATAACGCAAATCCTGAGCCAAATGAAGAAATGGAAAGAAAACGTATTAAAGTAGACAAAAAGAAAAGTCAAAAACAAAATAAAAAGAAAAAATATCTAGATACATTTGGAACAAATTTAACAAACAAAGCCAAAAACAATGAATTAGATATTGTAATTGGAAGAGATAAAGAAATTCAAAGAATAATTCAAATTTTAAATAGACGTTCTAAAAATAACCCTTGCTTAATTGGAGAACCAGGAGTTGGAAAAACTGCAATTGCACAAGGTTTAGCAATAAAAATTGCAAACAAAAATGTACCTGCAAAATTACTTAATAAAGAAGTATATCTGCTAGATATGACAGCAGTAATTGCAGGAACACAATTTAGAGGTCAATTTGAAGCAAGAATGAAGGGAATTATTGATGAATGTAAACAATATGGTAATATAATTTTAGTAATAGACGAAATCCATAATATAATTGGTGCTGGAGATGGCGAACATTCAATGAATGCAGCAAATATTTTAAAACCTGCGCTATCTAATGGAGAACTACAATTAATTGGTACAACAACACTAAAAGAATATAGAAAATATATTGAAAAAGACTCTGCCTTAGAACGAAGATTCCAACAAGTATTAGTTGAAGAACCAAATGTAGAAGATTCAATTGGAATATTAGAAGGTATTAAAAAATACTATGAAGAATACCATAAAGTAAAAATCTCTTCAGATGTAATAAGACAAGCTGTTATAATGTCTGAAAAATACATTCATGACAGATTCTTGCCAGATAAGGCAATAGATATTTTAGATGAAAGCTGTTCTAGAATAAACTTAGAAAATAAAGATTTATACACTTTAGAAATGCTAAAACAAGAACTTAAATCTGTTCAAGAAGAAAAAGAAGAAGTTGTTGCGGCAGACTCAACAGAAGATTACCAAAGAGCAGCTGACCTAAAAACTCGTGAATGCCAACTTATAGAACAAATAGATAAACTAAATAAAAAAATGAAACTAAAAAATCTAACAGTTCAAGACATTGCATCTGTAATAGAAAGCTGGACTAAAATACCTGTTAAAAAAATTACAGAAGCAGAAACACAAAAACTACTAAACCTAGAAACAAATTTGCATAAAAGAATAATAGGCCAAGAAGAAGCAGTAAATGCAGTTTCAAGAGCAATAAGAAGAAATAGAGCAGGCCTTCAAAGTACAAAAAGACCACCATCATTTATATTTGTAGGGCCAACAGGAGTTGGAAAAACAGAACTTGCAAAAAGCCTAGCATATGAAATGTTTGGCCGAGATGACTCAATAATCAGAATAGACATGTCTGAATATATGGAAAGCCACTCAACATCAAAACTAATCGGTGCACCTCCAGGATATGTAGGATATGATGATGCTGGTCAATTAACAGATAAAGTAAAGAGAAAACCATACTCTATCATTCTATTAGACGAAATAGAAAAAGCACACCCAGATGTATTTAACATCTTACTTCAAGTATTAGATGATGGAAAATTAACAGACAGTCAAGGAAACACAGTAAGTTTTTCAAACACAATCATAATAATGACATCAAATGCAGGATCAAACCTAAACAACAACTCAATCGGTTTTGGAAAACAAACTGTAGACAAAGGAAAAATAGAAGATAGCTTAAAAGACATCTTCAGACCAGAATTTCTAAACAGAGTTGACGAAATAGTAGTATTTAACTCTCTTACAACAGATGAACTTATGCAAATTGTAGACTTAATGTTAAATGACACCAAAAAAGCCCTTAATGATAAAGATATTTCCTTAAACATAACTCCAAATGCAAAAAAATATATTCTAGAAAAAGGAACAAACATCAAATTTGGAGCAAGACCTTTAAGAAGAGCAATCCAAAGGTATGTAGAAGACGAAATATCTGAAAAGATACTTAAAGGAGAAATTTTAAATGGTCAAACAGTAAACCTTGACTTAGATAAAAACAGTAATAGTTTAACATTTTCAGTAGAATAACTACCAGAAAAAATGTCAAAAGTGCCAAAAGGGACGGAGCTTTTTGGCAAAATTGCATCGTGAACTTTAGGGACCTTCCTTAAAGTTCACCTAAAGTTTAAAAATTTTAATATAATTAATAAATATCAATATAAGGAGAAAAAATATGTTAAAATATGTACCAAATGCACTTACAATTTTGCGATTTATATTAATACCAATTATACTAATATATATATTTACTGGAAATTACTTACTTGGATTTGTGTTTTTTACACTATCTGGTATAACTGATATTTTAGATGGAACTATTGCAAGGAAGTTTAACTTGATTTCAAATTTTGGTAAATTGATGGATCCATTAGCAGATAAGTTAACTCAAATATCAGTTCTTGCTTCTCTTACTTTAAAGGATATAATTCCTATATGGATATTACTAATTGTGGTTTTAAAGGAATTAATTATGATAATTGGTGCTTCTTTCCTTTATGGTAAAGATGTTGTTGTTTATAGTAAATGGTATGGTAAACTTGCAACTGTACTTTTTTATATTGCTATAGTTATTTCTTTAATTTCTAAACAATTTTTGCTTACTGGTTTTTGGGAAGCTCTTGATTTAGCTTTATATTGCATTGCCGTTATTGCAACAATTTTTTCTCTTGTTATGTATATTAAGTGTTTGTATCAAAGAGGTTTTATTGATAAGGAAGATTTAAAAAAGGAGAAACAGCAAGTTATTATAAAGAAAAAGAAATAAAATATTAAAGTAGATTTTAACTACTTTAATATTTTTTTGTATAAAAAAATAAGGTGCATAAGTTTTGTAATATGGTACATTTAACTTACACACTCTATTGGTTCTTTGTCAAGTTAGTTGACTTATGCTAAAATTTTTAGACGTAGCAAATCAAAGCTACATCTACCATACATTATTCGTTTTATAACTTTTGTTTTATTATTAAAACCTTCTGTTAAGCCATTA
>CALXUX010000079.1 GCA_944391785.1 uncultured Clostridia bacterium | reverse complement strand
GTTCTTGTTCTTCACTTATTTCATATATCTTTCCATCTACTTCAGCATAGCTTTTTCCATCTTCTTCTTTTGTTGGAATTCCTTGTTCTTCTATGTAATTTAAATAATCTCCAAGTTCTATATTATTCCCATCATTTTGCACAAATTCTTCTGTAAATTGCTCTGTGTATAGCAGTTGCAATTTTTCTTTTCCTGCTGCTATTTCTGTTTGTAATTTGGCATTTTGGCTATTTTTTATTATTCCATTTTCTCCCGTTAGACTACTGATTCCTATTCCTGCTAATATTATTAGTATTATTACTGTGATTATTAGTGCTATTAGTGATATTCCTGTTTCTCTTTTTAGTTGCCTATTTATTTGATTTTCTATTTGCCTTTTCACCATTTATTCCTCCTTGGTTTTCATTAATTATATAACTTAAATGAAATTGTTATAGTCTATTTTTAATTACAAATATTTAGCTTTATAATTCTCTTATTTTTTGAAAATTTTTTAATATTTTTTTATTTGCTTTTTTATTGTCATGTTTTTTATTTTGTGATATAGTGTTTATATGTTTTAGATACATATAATTAAGTTATATACTTAATTATAAATTCATAATTTCCCACTTATATTATATGTATATGTTTTCTATATATTACTCTTTACCACATATTTTAGCTTATCATTTTACTTCTTTCTAACCTCTAAATTTTTTAACCTCTACAAACTATCTTTTTAAAATCTATCCTAAAATATATTTAAAACATATCCATTTTCAAATTCTCCTTTATTAAATTAATTCGCTAAATTCACATTATTAATGTTATTATATTAATATTTTTACTTTTTATCAATAGTTTTTTTATATTATGAATAATATTTTATTTCTATGTATTAAAATCAAATTTTCTCTATTCACTATAAATCAAAACTACATAAAGATAATACCTATAAATTAACCAATCACAATACAAAAAATTAATTTAATCTATTGAAAATTTCATAAAGCCATGTTAATATCTACTTTGATAGAGGAAAAAAGAAAGAAGGTTGAAAATTATTTCTAAACTAGAATACGCAAAACAGCTTTTAAAAAAACACTTTGGCTATGATACTTTTAGAAAAGGCCAAGAAGCAATTATCTCAAACATTTTAAATGGTAAAGACTCCTTAGGAATTATGCCAACAGGTGCTGGAAAATCTATATGTTACCAAATCCCAGCAATTATATTTGATGGCATAACTATTGTTATCTCACCTTTAATTTCACTTATGAAAGATCAAGTAGATTCTTTAAATCAAATAGGAATTCCTTCCACATATATAAACAGTTCCTTATCTTCTAAAGATTATCTGCAAACAATGGAAAATATTTCACTTAATATGTATAAAATAATATATATTGCACCAGAAAGATTATTAATAGACAGCTTTTTAAATCTATTATCAACCTTAAATATTTCAATGATAGCAGTAGATGAAGCCCACTGTATTTCAAGATGGGGTCATGACTTTAGACCAAGCTATACTGAAATTGCAAATGTTATATTAAATTTAAAAACAAGACCTATTGTAACAGCTTTTACCGCTACTGCAACTGAAAATGTAAAAAATGATATAATAAACCTTTTACACCTTGATAATCCATTTGAATTAACCACAGGATTTGATAGAGCAAATTTATCATTTATTGTAAAAAATATCGAAAATAGGTCAGAATTTATTTATGAATACATTAAATCTAATCTTGACAAATCAGGAATTATTTACTGCTTAACGCGAAAAACTGTTGATAAACTATATTCTAATTTAAAACTTCTAAATTATAGTGTAAGTAGATATCATGCAGGACTTTCTGAAAAAGAAAGAACTAAAAATCAAAATGATTTTGTATATGATAAAACTACAATTATGGTTGCTACAAATGCTTTTGGTATGGGAATTGATAAATCTAATATTAGATATGTTATACATTACAATATGCCAAAAGATATCGAAAGCTATTACCAAGAAGCAGGACGTGGTGGAAGAGATGGAGATAAGGCTGAATGTATTTTACTTTTTAAACGTTCTGATATAGTAACAAATAAACTTTTAATTGAACAATCACAAAGTGCTTCAAATCATTCTAAAGATTACGAAAAATTAAACGAAATGGTTGATTATTGTAATACAGATAAGTGTCTTAGAAAATATATTTTAGAATATTTTGGAGAAAAACCTGAATTTGATAAATGCGGAAATTGTAGTAATTGCACAAGTGATATTGAAGTTACAGATATTACAGAAGATAGTAAAAAAATCTTATCTTGCATAAAAAGAATGCATGAAGGTTATGGTTTAGGGTTAGTTACAGATGTATTAAAAGGTTCTAATACTTCTAAAATAAGAAGTATGAAATTTGATACCTTATCTACATATGGAATTATGAATTATTACTCAAAAGATACTATTAAAGATCTTATATCATACCTTGTTACTGAAAATTATTTAAAATATGTAGGAAATCAATATCCAATTTTAAGTTTAAATAGCAGTGCTTATGATGTTTTGTTTAAAAATAAAACTGTAACTATAAAACGTAAAATTGAAAGAATTGACGCAAAACAATCAAATCTTTCAGAAGATGCTATACATAAACAAGATACTGATTTTGATAATAAATTATTTGATATTTTAAGAAATCTTAGAATGGAGCTTTCAAGGAAATATAATTTACCACCTTTTATAATATTTGCAGATGTAACATTAAAACAAATGGCAAGACTTTACCCTACATCAGAAAACGAAATGCTTATGATTAATGGTGTGGGTGAATATAAGTTTAAAGAATATGGTGAAGATTTTCTAGAAGTTATAAAAAAATATGTAAGTGAAAATAATATTGATCTTTCTGAAATTAAACAAAGACAAATTAATGCAAACACGAATACAAAAAATGATTATTCAGTTATGTCTTCTAGTGCTTTTTCAGATTTAAATAATAATAATATAAAAGCTAATTTAAATAAAACAAGTTCAAAAACAAATAAAGCAAAAAAAGAAGATACTAAACAAATTTCTTATAATCTATATCTTCAAGGATTAAGTATTGAAGAAATAGCAAATGAAAGAAATCTTGTAAAACAGACTATAGAAAATCATTTATTAGAATGTTATAAAGAAGATTTTGAAATAAATTTAGATAAATATATTCATTCTGAATACAAAGAAATGATTTTTGATGCATTTAAAAAAGTAGGTACAGATAAATTAAAACCAATTAAAGAGATTTTGCCTCCAGAAGTTAGTTATTTTGATATTAAATATTATTTAATATGTTATTTAAAAAATAGTATGTGAGAATACTTTTAAATTTAAAATATGGTATAAAATTCTTTTAAAGAAAGAAAATATCCTATTTATATTTTTTATAGGATATTTTCTTTTTTATGTATCTTTTTTAAATTGTATTATATCTTCGACGTCAAGATTTGTTGCCCTTTTTATAAAATTATAGCCGTATTTTTCTTTTAGTTTATCTATTGTTTTGTCTAAGTTTTCTTGTTTTTTTATGTTTTGTGTTTCTTCAGTTTGTATGTTTTCAAATAATGATATTTGATCTTGTTTTGTGTCTTTTAAACCGTCTACTCTCATTCCTACTAGTCTTATTGGCGTTCCTTTTATATACATTTGGCCTAGTAGTGTTTTTGCCTCTTTATATATTATTTTTGTACTTGATGTTGGTGATATAAGCTTTTTTTGGTGGCTAAAGTCTTTGAATTCTTTGTTTCTTAATTGTACATTTACAGTACTTGCATACATGTTGTATTTCCTTAGTCTGTATGTTACTTGTTCTGTTATGGCAAGTAGTATTTCTTCTAGTTTTTCTATGTTTGTTATGTCTTGTGGAAGGGTTACAGAGTTTCCTATTCCTTTTGGTTTTTCTTTTATGTATTTTACTTCTGAGTTGTCTATGCCATTTGCATATTCCCACATCATTACTCCGTGTTTGCCAAATTTTTTTGCAAGTAGTTCTTTATTTGTTTTGGCTAGGTCTCCTATTGTTTTTATTTGCATATTGTAGAGTTTTGGAACTGTTCTTTTTCCTAACATAAATAGTTCTGAAACTGGTAAATTCCACATTTTTTGGGGGATTTCTTCTTCATATAGAGTGTGTACTCTGTCTGGTTTTGTGAAGTCTGATGCCATTTTTGCAAGTAGTTTGTTATGTGCTACTCCTACATTTACGGTAAAGCCTAGCTCTTCTTTTATTCTTTTTCCTATTTCTTTTCCTGTTTCTAGTAGTGTTTTATTTCTTAGGTAATTTGTCATGTCTAAAAAACATTCGTCTATGCTGAATCTTTCTATTTTGTCTGTGTATTGTAGTAATAGTTCGTACATTTTATCTGAATAGTTTCTGTAGATTTTGAAATTTGATGGGAATATTTTTAGGTTTGGACATTTCATTCTTGCTTGATATATGGTTTCTGCAGTTACTACTCCACATTCTTTTGCTTTCATGCTTTTTGCAAGGACTATGCCTGATCTTTTGGTTTCATCTCCTCCTATTACCGCTGGGATTTCTCTTATGTCTATTTTGCTTCCTTTTTTTAGCATGTCTAGGGCTGTCCAACTTAGGAATGCGTTGTTTACATCTATGTGTAGTATTTGACGTTTCATTTTATCACCTTGGGTTTATTATAAAATTTTTGTTTGGGTTTGTCAATGTTAAATTTTATTTGTTTATACAAATCTTTATATGTTTCTTCCTGCATATGAGTTTATTGTTGTTTTATCTTCTTCTCCTATAGATGTTCTTGCATATATCATTTGTTCCATATTAACCTCCATTCCGTCGCTTCGCTCGGCACAAAGTGCCATGAAAAATTAGCGACATTTTTGTTTCTTTATTTAATTTCCATAACATGATATAATACTTCCTAGAATATATAAATAAACTA
>CALXUX010000078.1 GCA_944391785.1 uncultured Clostridia bacterium | reverse complement strand
TCACGGCTAAAATGAACCGCGTCAAGTGGAGATTATATAAATAATTTTAAAATATAAACGGCTCCTTGCATAACATAAGAACTTCTAAGTAAAATTTTTGGCACCCTTTCTGCATAATTTTCTAGGGCGAAAATTTGCAAGCTTTGTCCAAAAATTTTACCTAAGAAGTTCTAATGTTATTCCAGTCACACATTTATATTTTAAAATTATTTATATAATCTCCACTTGACGCTTCTCTACAAGATGGTATAAAGCTGTGAATAATAACCATGTCCCTAAAGTTCATTTTGAAATTTCTAGTAAATTATTGCATTTTTGGTCAAATTATAATAAAATACCTAATATAATTTGGTAGATAGTAGAATTTTAATAAATTATATATCACAAAATGTAGAAAACTTTTTTAAAAATGCCTACTAAAAAAGACAAAAAACGTAATGGACAAGTAGTAAAATAAGGCATATAAAAAGTTTAAGAGGTGGTAAGGATGTTTCAAAATATAAATGAAAATACAATGGATACAGAAAGTTTTGCAAAAGAAGAAAATAATGAAAAAAGAAAGATAAATCTTTTTTCAAATGTATTATCATTAAAATATATAGCAATATATATAATATCATTTATGATATCAATGGTAGGAATAAATGAAGAGTTTGCACCATTTGGAATTAGTGTAATGATGGCAGGCCTAGGAAATGGTATTCCGGTATTAGGTATTTTAATAACAGGATTGATAGGTTCAGCTATAAGATTTGGTGCAGATGGTATTTTAAATTATATATTAATATCACTTGTATCAATAGTTTCAGTTTTTCTTTTTAGACCTAGGTATAATGAAGAAGAAAAAAATGAAAAAATTAAATTATCTAAAAATGTTTTTATAGCAACATTAATCGTTCGGAATTGCAAAAATAGGAATGACAGGATTTACTTTATATGATGTTTTATATACTTTATCATTTGCTATGATTGCAGTAGTTTTTTATAAAATATTTGTAAATTCTATAGTAGTATTGCAAGATTTTACAAAAAATAAAGTATTTTCTATAGAAGAAGTATTAGGGGCAAGTTTAATGCTTGCAATTGCTATAACCTGTTTTGGTAATTTAAGTATTTTTGGTTTTTCAATCAGAAATGTTTTAAGTATTTTAATTGTCTTAATATTAGGTTGGAAAAATGGAATATTAGTTGGAACAACAGCAGGTGTTACAATAGGAGTTACACTAGGAGTAATAACATCAGCAGATCCTATGACAGTTGCAGCATATGCAATTTCAGGAATGATAGCAGGTATACTAAATAAATTTGGTAAAATAGGAGTAATAGTAGGATTTTGTTTAGGAAATATTGTTTTAGCATATGTTTCTAATGGATATACTGTAGAGCTAATACACTTTAAAGAAATATTAGTTGCATCTATAGGTTTACTTGCAGTTCCAAAATCTGTAAAAATAAATATCGAAGAATTTATAGGAAATTCAAAACTGTTTCCAGTATTTCCAAGCAGAGCATTAAATAATAGTAAAGAAATGGCAACAAAGCTTAATAATGTATCAGAAACAATAGGCCAAATGGCTCAAAGTTATAAAGCTCAAGATGATTTAAAAGAATTAAAAGAAGATGAAGAAAAAGCAAAAAACAAAGAAATCTTTGTAGTAGAACTGCTTGATAATCTAGAAGGTTATGAAGAAAATATGCTTTATGATGACATATCTGATGTAGATGGAAAAATAGTAGATAAAATCTTTAACACATTACTTGATAAACAAAAAATAGAAAGACAAGATTTATTGTTAATATTTCAAGAATGTAATAGTTATATAGTAGGTTTTGATGATACACAAATAAGTTCATTTTTAGAAGAAAATATAACTCAAATGTTAAGAGTAATTAACATGTCATACAAAATAAGCAAATCTAACTTTGTATGGATGAAACGTTTAGCAGAAAACAAAAAGAATATGGAAGTACAATTAAATGGTGTATCAAAAGCAATATCAAACTTAGCACAAGATATTGAAAAAGATATCACAGAAGAAGAAAAATTTGAAGTACAAAAAAGAAAGATAATAGAATTATTAAAGCAAAAGGAAATATTATTACAAGAGATTTCAATAAAAAGAAAAGACAGATATTTAGTAGAAATTTATTTAGAAAATGAAAGTATTCAAAATATAGATGTAATAGAAAAAATATTATCAGACATTCTAGAAGAAAAGATAGTATATAATGAAGAAGCAAGTTTAGGTAATAGACTGAACTTTTTATCAGAAGATAAGTTTGTAATGGCAATAGGAATGTCAGAAACATCAAAAGATAAAACTGATACATCAGGAGATAGTATGCTAAATATAAGGCTAAAAGATGGAAAATACCTAGTTGCACTAAGTGACGGAATGGGATCAGGAAAAGATGCTAAAGAAAGTAGTAATCAAGCTTTAAAAATGTTAGAAAATCTGCTTTTATCAGGTTTTGACAAAAATGCATCAATAGAATTAATAAATACAAGTCTAATAAATAAAAATGAAGAAGTTTTTGCAACACTTGATATAGCAATAATAGATTTATATAACGGAACTATAGAATTTATAAAAAGCGGAGCCTGCCCAACATATATCAAAAATGATAAAAAAGTACAAATACTAAAAGCAAATTCATTGCCAGCCGGAATAATAAACCATAATAATTTACAAATAATGGACAGAGATATAGAAAATGGCGACATAATGCTAATTTGCTCAGACGGAATACTTGATTCAAATATAGAATATAGAAATAAAGAATTATGGGTAAGGTATATGTTAGAAGATATAGAAACAACTAACACAAAAAAAATAGCAGATTTGATTTTGAACGAAGCAATAGACAACAATTTCGGAATGCCAAAGGACGATATGAGTGTAATTGTTTGTAAATTTTTGTCAAATGGTTAATTGTGACCAGGTCACGATTAACCATTTCTTATGACCAGGTCACAATTAACCATTTCACAAAAAAATTTGTTTTTGTGCCAAAAGGGACGGAGCAAAATGGCAATTTTAAAAAAATTTGCCATTTTGCTCCGTCCTTCTCATAAGGTGTTTGCATAGTTTCGAATTGTTCTTCTATTTTATTTATTAACCTCATCTAACGAATTCATTAATAAGAAATCTTTTAGTTTTATATGTTTAACTATACTTGTAGAGTAATCTATATCATCGTTAGTAATAATAATTTTTTGTGATAAATTATCTATATTTGCAAATGCTGAAAATTCACGATTATATGTTTTTTCTTCTGCTATACTATATGCTACTTGTATATAATATTTTTTATTTTCTCTTTGTGCTAAAAAATCTATTTCTCTACCATTATTATTAAATACATTTACTTTGTATCCCATATATATAAGCTCATTGTACACTATGTTTTCTAAATTATGAGTTAAATCATATCTATTATCTAAACATCTAATTGAATTAAATGATACATCTGTATCATATATCTTATAATAATATTCTAATTCACTTTTAGTTTTATTAGAATATTGTTTAATTGACTCTATTATATATGCTTCTTCTAGATAATCTAAATATTTAATAATCGTATTTATAGAGCAATTTTCAGTCTTGTTTTTAATATAATTATGAATAGATTTTGCAGAAACTATTCTAGCATTTGACCTTACTATGTAATTTACTAGATTTTTAAACAATTTTTCTTTTTTTATCTTATATCTATTTAATAAATCATTAATTACTATTGTATCATCTAAATCATTTAAATATCTTAATTTTGCATCTTCTGTATTAAATTCAAATCTTTTCGGAAATCCACCCCAGACTAAATAATCTGTAATACTGCACTCTTTGCCAAGTTCTTTTGTATATTCTAAAATTTCCTTATAAATGAATGGTCTTATTTTAAATGAAACATACCTTCCACTTAATTCTTTTGTAAATTCTTTAGATAGTAATTTTGAGTTTGAACCAGTAATAAATATTGAATTATCATATAATCTTAATGTTTTACAAGCCTCTTGCCAATTTTCTAACATTTGTACTTCATCTAAAAAAATGTAACATTTTCCTGTCTTTTTATTATTTTCTATATAATCAATTAAACTATTACTATCTTCAATATTTGATAAGACTCTTTTGTCTTCAAAATTTAGATAAATTATATTATCTGTTATCTGCTTTATTTCATTTCTTATTTGCTCTAATATAATAGATTTTCCCGAACGCCTAATTCCTGTTATAATTTTTATTAGATCAGAGTTATAAAATTCACGAATCGGATTTATATAATGTTCTCTATAAATCATTTTTTTCACCTCTATACTTATTGTACTGAAAAATTTTTGTTTTGTCAATAAATTTTTCACTTATACTGAAAGATTTATTGCTTTTTTTAAAAACTTTCACTTGCACTGAAAGTCTTTTGCTTGTGCGACAGACGTGTCGTTTAGCTAATCGTGAAAGTCCGTAGTGAAGGTAGATATCGCCAACCACATAGAGAAGCAAAATAAATGTTTTAACTTAATAATATTGGTTATGTTCCTTTTTGTAATTAATAAAAAATGAATATAAATTGAATGAATGGAAATAATAGGAATATAAATGCTTGAAAATTTTAGTTGTTGTAATTAAGCTAGGAAATTAATGATTTAAATTTTATAAAAATAATATAGCATTATTAATGAAAAAGGTCAATAAATTGAAAATGATTTTATTAAAATATTTGTTTAAAAATTAATTATTTATAGTTATTGAATTGTTTATCTCCCAGTAATTATAAAATATTATTTTTTTCATTAATTTCCTAGCTTAATTAAATTAATAAAGTTTTAAAAAATATATTTTAAATATAAAAAATCTGTTTAGAATGATAACGAGATGTGATATGTTATATTAAAATGAGATAAATAAGATAAATAAGATAAAAATAAAAAATGAAAGGTTAAACATATAGAAAAAGAAAAAATAAAGAAATATACAAAAGAAAGAGGAATTACCTTACTCGTACTTGCAATTACAAAAATAGTAAATTTTCGATTTAATATAAATACCTATACCAATATAACAACAATAGTAATTCCAGAAACTTTGATAAGTATAGCATCAGCAAGCATATTTCCTAATGGCTTAGAAAAAATAGAATTAAACGAAAACAATAAATATTTTGCAATAGAAAATGACTGTTTATATAATGAAGATAAAACTGCATTAATTATGTGTTTTTCAAAAGATACAGAAGTACAATTAGCCAATAATGTGCAAACATTAAAAGCATATTCATTTAAGCAGGCAACTAATATTCAAAATGTAAACTTGCCTGAATCATTACTAAAAATAGAAAGTAGAGTTTTTGAAGGTAATGAAAAATTAGAAAACATATATATAGGATCAAATGTAAATTATATAAATCCACTATTTAAAATGATGACACCATCTGCAGAAGTGGAAATATCTGAAGCTAATCCAAATTATACTATAAAAGACAGAATATTATATAATAAAGATATGACCGAACTTATAGCAGCATTATATTCAATAAATGGAAAGTATGTAGTAGATGCTAATGTTAAAAAAATTGGTGATTATGCATTTTATACAAGAAATTTGACAGAAATAGAATTGCCAGAAGGATTAATAGAAATAGGAAGTGCTTTTCAAAATTGTGCTTCTTTAGAGTCAATATATATACCTTCAACGGTTGAAAAGATTTCTACGACATGTTTTTCAAGTGCAACAAGTTTAAAGCAAATACAAATAGATAAAGAAGAAGGAACTATAGAAGGTTCACCTTGGGGAGCAATAAGAGGAGATAGAATTGTAGAGTGGCTTAGATAGCCACTTTTTTCTATGAAAATTGGCTATAATTTGAATTTATTCGGTAATTAATATTATTTTTCCAAAAAGTGTTAATAAATAGCAAAAATATCATTTACAATAGTAAAAAAATATTGATAAAAGGTATTTTGGCTGATATAATATTTTTAGAAGTGATATAAAATTTTA
>CALXUX010000077.1 GCA_944391785.1 uncultured Clostridia bacterium | reverse complement strand
TTCCTATTCCTGCTAATATTATTAGTATTATTATTGTGATTATTAGTGCTATTAGTGATATTCCTCTTTCTCTTTTTATTTGACTATTTATTTGATTTTCTATTTGCCTTTTCACCATTTTTTCCTCTTTGGTTTTCATTAATCATATAACTTAATTATATGGTCTTATAACATATAAACACTATATCACAAAATAAAATTAAAGACAATAAAAAAGCGAATAAAAAAATATTAAAAAATTTTAAAAAAATAAAAAAATCATAAAGCTAAATGTTCTCAATTAAAAATAAGTTATAGCAATTTAATTTAAGTTATATGCTTAATTATAAATACACAATAACCCATTTATATTATATGTTCCTAAACTAAAATTTTATGATTATTTTTACAAAATAAATATATAAAAATTATAAAAACCACTTTCAAAATCATTATAACAATAAAAACATCTTTTATCAATATTATTTAAACATCAATAATGATAAAGCAATAAATTACAGTTACCAATAAAGCAAACTACTCATATTAAAATTAAGCAATAATATAAATATTAATTTATCTAATATACATAGAGTTTCATTCTTCATAAAAAGATTAAAAAAATACATAACTACTAAAAATTTTCTAATAAACTATAATATTTTCAAAAATGAATTTCACGAAACTAAACATGAATTTACACAAAAAATAATATTTAGCAGTTTTAAAATCAAAAGAATCCACCTAAAACAAATAAGTAATAAAAAGTACAAAAAATTATGTAAATCAATCAAAACTATTGACAATAACAAATTAACAAGATAAAATAATAATATTAAAGTAAAAGGTGGGGTGAAAAAATGCTAAAAATATACAATACAGATATCGAAACAAACGAATTTGAAGAAATCAAAGAATTTAAAAAAGGAAGTTGGATAAACTTAGTAAACCCATCGGAAGCAGAAATAAAAAAAGTATGTGAAAACATACAAATACAAGAAGACTTCATAAGAGACGCACTAGACTTCGAAGAAAAAGCAAGAATAGACGAAGAAGAAGACGATAACACAATCCTAATAGTAGTAGATGTCCCAATAATAGAAAAAAACGAAGAAAACGACATATACTCAACAATGCCACTTGGAATGATCATAGTAAGAGACGACTTCTTCATAACAGTATCACTCAGAAAAAACAAAATAATAGAAGACTTTGAAAAAAGAAAAATAAAATACTTCCAAACATACAAAAAATCAAGATTCCTATTTCAAATATTATACTTAAACTCATCATACTATTTAATGCATCTAAAACAAATAAATAAAGAAACAGAAATAGCAGAATATATACTAAAAAAATCAATGAAAAATAAAGAGTTATTAAAACTACTAAGTTTAGAAAAAAGTTTAGTATATTTTACAACATCACTAAAATCAAACGAACTAGTAATGGAAAAAACAATGAGAGGCAAAATAATAAAACTATACGAAGAAGACGAAGACATCCTAGAAGACGCAATAACAGAAAACAGGCAAGCAATCGAAATGGCAAAAATATATAATGACATCTTAAATGGAACACTGGACGCATATGCATCAATAATATCAAACAACCTAAATGGAGTAATGAAAACACTAACATCAATAACAATAGTCCTAGCAGTACCAACAATGATATCAAGTTTCTGGGGAATGAACGTAAAACTTCCATTTGAAAACAATCCATTTGGATTTGCAATAATGATATTATTTGCAGTAATCACAACACTTGCGGTAACTTGGTGGCTAAAGAAAAGAGATATGTTCAGTTAAAAAGATAGTGAACTTTAGGTCGTTCCTTAAAGTTCACTATTCTTATTAAATCAAACAAGTTCATCACCAACAATACTCACAATATTATCAAGTTCTTTCTTTAAAGTATTATACAAACTAGCACCAATAGAAGTATCAATTCCAGATTCATACTTTTCAATTGCATCCTCAATATCAATAAGTTTAAACTTATGAGTAGAAACACTATTATTCTCATAAATATAAACAGGAGTATAAGTCACAGAATTAATTAAAAGACCATCATCAAAATCATAAGTAAGAGACAAATTTAAAATAATAGAATCCCTAGTATTTTCATAATTCTGATCAGCCGTAAAATTCCCCAAAGCATATGCAACAAAGCAAGTTTTAACAGAACCATCTTCAAGAGTAACCTCTCTTTTTTCAAAAGGTTCAATAACATGAGGATGATTACCAATAATAATATCAACACCTTCTAAAAACAAGAAATCAGCCAAATCCTCTTGCTCTGAATTTGAAGAAGTCAAATACTCAGTGCCCCAATGCATGCAAGCAACAGTTAAATTAGCCCCTTCAGCTTTAGCTTGACTAATCTGTGAAGAAATTAAATTTTTATCAATCAAATTAACACAAAAATCCTTACCATCTGGAATAGGAATACCATTAGTACCATAAGTATAATTAAGAAAAGCAATCTTAACATCTCCGATATATTTATACAAAATTTTAGACTGATCCTCCTTTGTCTTATAAGTCCCAAGATGATCCAATCCATTTGCATCTAAAACATCAATAGTCCTAGACAAACCGGAAAAACCATAATCCAAACAATGATTACCAGCAGTAGAAACAATATCAATACCAGTATTTTTAATTGCCTCAGCCAAACTATCAGGAGTATTAAATCTAGGATAATTACTATACCCTTTATCCGCACCAGCAAAAGAAGTCTCCAAACTACTAATTGCAATATCAAAAGGCTCAATATACTTTTTAACATCATCAAAAACATAATTAAAATCATAAAGGCCAGAAGACCTAATGTAAGCATCAAAATATTGAGTATTATGACATAAAATATCACCAGTTGCAACTAAATTAAAACTCACAGGAGGCTTTTTAGAATTCGAATTAATTAAATCACTATCAGAAGAAAAATCAGAACCATTAACACTCACCAAATTTTTATCTACGGAATCAGCACTTTCAAAAAAAATAGAAAAATCAAAAAATTTTATAAAAATAAAAAAAACAACAATTAACAAAAACAAAACAACCAAAAAAACTTTTCTAAACCTAAAAGAACCATTATTAGAACAAGAATTATTCATATCCGCCTTTTTCATAATAAACACCTCCAACACATAAAAACATAAATTTAACCAAAATTTAACACAAAAAATAATTTTTTTCAATACAAAGAATAAAAAAAACAAAAACGTACAAAATAATAAAAAATGGAATTAAATTAAAAAACAAAACTTAATTTAATAAACCATAAATTGTAAAAAAGCGAAAGGAAGGATAAAAAATGAAAGTCATAGATAAAATAGCCCTAATATTAATCATAATAGGAGCAATAAACTGGGGACTAATAGCACTATTTAAGTTTGACCTAGTAGCAACACTATTTGGAGAAATGTCAGTACTATCAAGAATAGTATATGGGCTAGTAGGACTATCTGGATTATGGGGAATAAAATTATTATTTGATGACTAAAATGGTTAAGTTTGACCTGGTCACAGTTAACAAAAAAATGGTTAACCGTGACCAGGTCAAACTTAACCATTCCGAAAATTAAAACAAGACCTGTCCCAGATTAACCAAAAATGGTCACGATGGACCTATCCGCAATTAACCACCCAATTAACCAAATCCCAAACAAACCATTGCAAATAAAGCCAAAATAGTGTATAATACCAAAAGTAAAAAAGATTACAAACAAGGAGGATGCAAATGTTAAGTGCAAATGGTGTAACCGTAAGATTTGGAAAGAGAGTTTTATTTGAAGATGTTAATATAAAATTCACAAAAGGTAATTGCTACGGAATCATAGGAGCAAATGGTGCTGGTAAATCTACTTTTTTAAAGGTTCTTTCAGGGGAATTAGAGCCTAGTAAAGGTGATGTAACACTTGATAAAGGGGAAAGGCTATCTGTTTTAAAGCAAGATCACTTTGCTTATGAAGATTTTACAGTTATGGATACTGTATTAATGGGGAATAAAGAGCTTTATGATATTATGAAAGAAAAAGAAGTAATTTATGCAAAACCTGATTTTTCAGAAGAAGATGGAATGAAAGCTGCAAAATTAGAAGAAAGGTTTGCAGAACTAGATGGCTGGAATGCAGAGTCAGATGCATCTATGCTTTTAAATGATTTGGGAATTATCCCAGATAATCATTATAAATATATGAAAGAAATCGAAGCAAGAGAAAAAGTTAAAGTATTACTTGCACAAAGCTTATTTGGAAATCCAGATGTATTGCTACTTGATGAACCTACAAATGATTTAGATTTAAAAAGCATAAACTGGTTACAAGATTTTCTAATGAACTATGAAAATACAGTAATAGTAGTATCACATGATAGATATTTCTTAAATAAAGTTTGCACATATATAGCAGATGTAGACTTTGGAAAAATAAAAGTATATCCAGGAAATTATGATTTCTGGTATGAATCAAGCCAGCTTGCATTAAAACAAGCAAGAGAGCAAAATAAAAAGAAAGAGGAAAAAATCAAAGAATTACAAGACTTTATAGCAAGATTTAGTGCAAATGCCTCAAAATCTAAGCAAGCAACATCAAGAAAGAAAACACTAGAAAAAATAGAATTAGAAGAAATAAAACCATCAAACAGAAAATATCCATATGTAGACTTTAAACCAGACAGAGAGCCAGGAAAAGAAATACTTCAAGTAAAAAATATTTCAAAAACAATAGACGGAGTAAAACTATTAGATAATGTATCTTTCACAATAAAGGAAGGAAATAAAATAGCATTTCTAGCAGAAAATGAACTTGCCAAAACAGTTTTATTCCAAATAATTGCAGGAGAATTAGAACCTGACGAAGGAAATTTAGTTTGGGGAACAACCATAACAAAGGACTATTTCCCAAAAGATAATAACTATTTATTTGAAACCGACGAAAACATAACAGAATGGCTAAGAAAATACTCAAAAGACCCAGATGAAACATATGTAAGAAGTTTCTTAGGAAGAATGTTATTTTCAGGAGATGAAGCATTAAAAGAAGTAAAAGTCTTATCAGGAGGAGAAAAAGTAAGATGTGTACTCTCTAAAATGATGCTTTCAGGTGCAAATTTCTTAATATTTGACGAACCAACAAACCACTTAGACATGGAAAGCATAACATCAGTAAATGAAGGAATGAAAAAATTCCAAGGAAATATCTTATTCACATCACATGACCACGAATTAACACAAACTGTTGCAAATAGAATAATAGATATAAAAGAAGATGGTAAAATAATTGACAAAGAATGCACATATAATGAATATTTAGGAATTGAATAAAAAAACAATAATATTAAAAAAGGTTATTTTTAAGTAAAATTAATTAAAAATAGCCTTTTTTAAGTTATAGGAAAGTGCAAAAATTCACTCCTAAACTAATGTTTGGAATTAATTATGATTAATAAAAATATCCAAAGAAAGAGAAAAATTACAAAAAGGCCTTGCGAAAATTTGTTTGATATGATATAAATAATATAGTGAGGTGAAAAAGTTTGAAATTATCTTTTGTATATGATTTAAAATTAAATAAAATACAAGAAAAAATAATAAAAGAATTAAAATGGCATAGCAGTAAAGTATATAATATGTTAAATTTTGCAGTAAAAGAGGGAAAAGAAGATGTAAACCTAAGAGGAATATTAAATGTAGAATCAAGCAAAATATATAAAAAATATAGAAAAGAAAATTGGCATTCCGAATATCTACATTCACATACACTACAACAAATAATATTAAATTATATGTCAGATTATAA
>CALXUX010000076.1 GCA_944391785.1 uncultured Clostridia bacterium | reverse complement strand
ACTATAGATGCTATTATTAGGATTATTATCATAAAGTCATTAAATTGTTTTAGAAATTTAATTAAAATGCTTTCTTTTTTCTTTTCTTTTAATGTATTTAGTCCATATTTGTTTTGCCTGATTTTAGCTTCTTCTTCTGTGAGCCCTGTTTTTTCATTTGTGTTTAACTTTTCTAAAACTTCTTCTTTTTTTAATGTTTGCCACATATTTACACTCTCCTTTGTTTTTTTGTTACTTTTGTTTGACTTTATTTAAGTATATGTGGCTTGTCTTGTTTTATGATTATTATATTAAGTTTTTACTTTATGTCAATTTGCCTTTTCCTTCATAGTATATAATAAGGAGGTTTTAGTTATGTTTATTAATTCTTTATTTTTGGCAATTGCAAGTAGCATTGATTCTTTTGGAATTGGTATTACATATGGTATAAAAAATACTAAAATTTCTAAACTTTCTAAGATTGTTTTGTTTTTGATTTCTTTTTTTACTTGCATTATTTCAATTTGGTTTGGCAATTTTTTTAAGAATTTTTTACCTGATTTTATTGCTGATTTTATTGGTAGTGGTATTTTAATTTTTATGGGTTTATTTTTTTGTTTTCAGGCTTTGCATAAAAGTCGCAATGAATTAAGTGTTAATAGTTTTGTTAATGCAAAAAAAACGGATTATAAAAATATAAATGATAATAAATCTGTTAATAATAATGAA
The DNA here is from genome assembly GCA_944391785.1 of uncultured Clostridia bacterium. Classification (GTDB taxonomy): domain Bacteria; phylum Bacillota; class Clostridia; order TANB77; family CAG-508; genus CAG-269. The sequence continues at coordinate 16,767 of CALXUX010000076.1, read as the reverse complement.
TTTAATAATATAAAAAAAGATAAATCTTTTAATATTGCTTCTGAAGATGAGGCTAAAATTTATTCTTTTTTTATTAAATTTCTTGGTATTACTATAAAGATTATTAAAAATCCTAATTCTTCTGATTTTGATAAATCAAATTGTATTGATTCTAAAGAAGCTTTATTTTTAGGAATAGCTCTTTCTCTTGATAGTTTTTGTATATGTTTAGGATTTGGAATGCTTAATTTTTCACATTTTATATTTCCTTTTTTAGTAAGTGGTTTTCAATTTTTGTTTTTAAGTTTAGGAAATATTGTAGGTAATAAACTTTATAAATTTAGCAAAATTCCTGATAATGTGTGGTCTATTATTTCTGGAATCTTACTTATTGTAATTGGAATTTTAAGATAGTATTCTTGGCTTTATGTTAAATATTATGAACTTTTATTTTTACTTATATACGGAAAATATTTATATCATTATTAATGTTCTTTTATCATTTTACATTTATTGATTTTTTTTCACTAAAATTAGACAATATATTATATATTTGTATTGATGGAGGTTACTATGAGTGATTTAGATTCTAATAAATTGTTTAAAATTATTGGTGGGAATATAAAATATTACAGAAGATTATATAATTTAAGAAAAAATAAAATGACACAAGCTCAACTTGCTGAACTTGCAAATGTTTCAACAGCACTAATTGGTAATATAGAAAGCCAAAAAATCAACCAAGGTATTAGTGTTTACACATTATGGAAGATTAGCGAAGCTTTAGAAATCCCTATTGAAAAATTATTTGATACTACTGACTTTTCTAAGCGTTCTTTAGATTCTTAATTTTATTACTAAAATAAATTTTTGGAAATTATAAACTTCCAAAAGAAATTAATTTTAAAGCGTATAATGATAAAGGTTAAATTTTTTAACTATTGTATCATGGTTATTTTATACGCTTTATTTTTTATTTAAAATGTTTAAATCACATTATTAGGCAAAAATGATGGAATAAGATTTATTCAATAATATTATCTTGAGGTTTGTTTGGCCTAAGAAGTGAATTAAACTATCTATTTTTCATCAAAATATGTGCTTATTTCTTGCAAGTCCTCAAAATTATGCTGCCTTAATATCTCATAAGTTATTATAGCCACTGAATTCGACAAATTTAATGATCTTAATGTTGGAAGCATCGGTATTCTAATTGTTCTTGTATCTAAATATTTTTCCAAAAGCCATTCTGGCAACCCCTTTGTCTCTTTTCCATATAAAACAAAAACTTCATCCATTTTTGAATAATTTATATCTGTATATTTTGTTTTACCTTTTGTTGTTGAAAAAAATAAATCATTTTCTTCTGGTTTATATTTATTTAAAAAATCATTTAAACTATCATGTTCTTCAATTTCCAATTTATCCCAATAATCTAACCCTGCTCGCTTAAGTGTTTTTTCATTAATTTTAAAACCCAGTGGGTGTACTAGATGTAGCTTTGCTCCTGTTATTGCACAAGTTCTTGCTATATTTCCTGTGTTTTGTGGAATTTCTGGTTCTACTAATACTATATGTAATTTCAATTTGTCCTCCTATATTATTTTTTAGATTTATTTGTTTGTGTTTTTTTATGAATTTTTCTTATATTTTCAATCATATAAAGTGGTGTATCAATATACCATCCTTTATCTGAAAACTCTGAAACTTTTATTCTAAAACAGTCATATTTTTCATATTTGTAGTGATATATCCATAAATCTTTATCGGCTTCTTTATCTATAGTATCTATTTTATATGAATATATCTCACCTTGATTTTGCATAACAAAATCAATACTATGAAAATATTTTTCTTGTTGCCAATAATATATTGGTGTTGTTATTTGGTTTGTTAGCTCTTGAAATATAAATTGATTTGAAAATTGCATATTGTTCATATTAAATATTTCATTTTGCTCTAATACTACTGCAAGTTCTAAGTTTATCATTGAGCTTAATAATCCTATGTCTAGGAAAAATAATTTATAGTGTGTCATTTCACTATATACTATTAGTGGCATTTCAGGTTTTGTAATTTTTTCTACTTTATATATAATTCCTGTATCTATTAGCCAATTTATTGCTGAATTAAATTGCCATTCTTTTGCCCATTTATCTATTTCTTTACATACAAATCTTTTGTCTTCTTTTTTTAGCTCTATTGGTATGCTTTTTAGTACAGATTTTATTTCACCAGTTATAAGTTGTGGTGCTGTTTCTTCTATGTTTTTTATATAATTATTTATTATTTCTTTTTGAAGATTTCTTACCTTTTTATAGTCTTTGTTTTGAGAAAAGTCTTTTACTACTTCAGGCATTCCTCCAATATATATGTATTTTTTTAGATTGTTTACGTATTTGGTTTTCAATTCTTGTATTTCTTCTATATTATTTAGACTTAGCTTTTTTAGTTTTTTTGCTAATTCTTCTTCTCCTATTGCTTTTAGAAATTCATTGTAAGTTAATGGTTTTATTGTTATGCTTTCTATATTTTTACTTTCTAATGTATAATTTTCTTTTAAAGCTTTTCCCCAAGCTGATGTGATTATTATTATGTCTATATTTTCTTCTTTATAGTCGATTTTTTTTATTTGCTCTATTAATTCTATATTTTTTTCTAAATTATCTATTATTACTAATGTTTTATTTTCAAATTCCTGTTTTTTATTTTTTATAAAAGCTTGTATATTTTCTGTTTCTGATATTTTTTCTGTTTCTAAATTTTTTTCTGCTTCTAATATTTTTTCTGCTTCTAATATTTTTTCTGTTTCTAAATTTTCTTCTTTTTCTAAACTTATTGTATCTACTTCATTTAATATTTGATATTTTATTTTGTCTTTTTCTTTTGTGCATTTTATATATATTGTAGTTTTATAGTTTTGAATTGCGAATTTTTTTACAATATATGTTTTTCCTACATATTTTGCTCCTTTAATTAGTAGAATTTTTTTGTTTTTGTTTTCTTTCCATTGTTTTAGTTCTTCTATTTTTTCTCTATACATTTTTTGCTCCTATTTTTTGCAATTGTTTTTATTGTATAGGAAAAATCGGCTTTTATCTTGCTCTTAAGTAAATTTTTCCGTATACAACAAGAAAAGTGTCCTTTAAAAAGACCTGCATAAGTTTTGCTTATCTAGTTTTGATACTTTTCTTATTTTATTTTTAGTTTTTGTCTTACATATTCATATAATATTATGCCTGTTGCAACAGATGCATTAAGACTTTCTGTTTTTCCGAGCATCGGTATTTTTATTTTTTCATCTGAAATTTTTACTATGTTTTCTTCTACTCCATTTGCTTCATTTCCTATTACTATTACTTTATTTTTGTAGTTAATATCATATATACTATTTTTTGTTTTTAAGTGTGATACTACTATTTCAAATTTATGATTTTTTATTTCTTTTAGAGTTTCTTCTAAGTTTTCACAGTGTATCATTTTTATCCTAAATATTGCACCCATAGTTGAGCGTACTACCTTTGGACTATAGCAGTCTGCTGTGTTTTTTGAAAGTAATATTTGTTTTAAACCAACACTATCTAATGTTCTTAAGATTGTTCCTAAATTTCCTGGATCTTGTATATCTGCAAGTGCTACTATTATGTCTTCATTATAATCTATTTCTTGGTTTTTATCTTGTTTTTCAAGTATTGCAAGTATACCTTGTGGTGATATTACTTCAGTTAGTGTTTCAAATATTTTTTTTGTTACATATATGCAATTATATCTTGCTATTTCATACATTTCTTCTTTTGATAGTTTTAGGTTTTTTTCACAATCATCACATATTATAATTTGTTTTATGTTTTGCTTTTCAAAAATTGCTTCTTTTATTAGTTTTATTCCTTCTATTATATATTCATTGTATTGGTCTCTGTATTTTTTTTCTTTTAATTTTTTTATATGTTTTACAATTTCATTGTCTTTACTAGAAATTATTTGCATGCTTTCTCCTCTTATAAATTTATTTATTTTGTATAATATGATTCTCCATATCCATATTCTACTTTATGGTATTCTCCTAAAAAAACTACATCTTCTGCATTTTCAATTTCGTATGTTGGGTTAGCTTTTATCTGTCCTGCTTCATCTATACTTCCCCATTTTCCATCTTGTTTTATTCCTGCAAATCCATATTTATTAAATTCTGTGACTTGCTCGTATTGACATGGGATTACTGTACGTCCTTCTTTGTCTACAAATCCCCATTTTCCATTTTCTTCTTTTGCAAATAGTTTATTTTGTGTAAATATTTCTGTATTTGTTTTTTCATTTCCTTGCACGTCAAAGTATTTTTTTTCTGTTTGATTATACATTTCTATATAATTTTCTTTTTTATTTATTCTTGCATTTAACATTTCTGCAGTTTGATTTAAATTGCTTGAATATATTGTTGTTTTTGCATTTGCTGTTTCAAGTGCTTGAACTGCTGTGCTTCCTTGAATTTTTTGTATTGAGTCATATTTTAATTCAATTTTTTCTTCTCCATTTTTATTAATTGCTCCTAGTTTTCCTTGTGCATTTGCTACTATTAAATAGTCTCCAAATAAATATTCCATATAACTATATTCTGCTTCAGTTTTTTTGTTTTCTCCTTCATATAGGCTATACACAGTTTTTCCATCTATTTCGTCTATATGAATCTGATATTTTTCGTCTTCTGCTAATTTTAAAACAATTGTGTTTGCACTTATTTGTGCTTTATTTCCTTGCTCATCATATACTTCTACTTCTGAGTTTTCGTTTGTTGCATATATATAATTTCCTGTTACATCTATTTGGATAAATCTTGGTTGCAATATCATTTTTCCTTCTAATGTTATTACTCCATATTTTCTACCCTTTTGTACTGTGCAAAAATTAGTTCCAGTCATATATGTTATTTCTTGGTATTCATTTGGTATTATTTGCTTATCTTCTTTGAAAACTCCATATCTTCCATTTTCTGCACATAATATATATATTTCATTATCATTATTATTGCTTATTCTACTTAACTCATTGTATTTTACTTCAAGTATTTCTTTTCCTTCATTATTTATATATCCATATCTATATCCATCTTCTGTTGTATTACTTACAATATAACCATCATTTTTGTATCCTTTAGTATTTGAATAGTATTGGTCTGCTTTTATGCTGTCATAGTTTGGCTTTATTATTTCATAACCATTTTGGTTTATTATTCCATATTTTCCATCTTGTTTTATTAACAATTCCCCTTCTTTATATTGAAGAGTATCTATTTCTTCATATTTTGCATCTGCTATTTTTTTACCTTCTAAGCTTAGTAACCCATATTTTTCATCTTTTTTATATTTTAAAATACTTTTTTCATATATTAAGTTAGTTGATACATTTTTTAACTCTAATGGTTCTATGTTTTGATACTGTGTATATATTTCTTGATTTTTTTCATTTAATACTTTTGTATTTTCTCCATCATAGCATATAAATATTCCTTTTTCAGGATTTGGTATTTTTACATTATCATATTTTGTATCTATTATTGTGTTTGCTTTATTGTCAATTACTCCATATTTATCTCCTTGTTTTACAACAAAGTAATTGTAATTTGTTATTTCTGCTATTTCATAATTTTTTGCCTTTTCATTTAAATATTTTATATAAAAATATCCTGCAATTACTATTATTAATATTACTATTATTATTATTGAAATTATTGTTTTCTTTTTCATATTTAACCTCTTTACTTTTTAATTTTCTTCTTTTTCTTTTTCATTATTATTTTTGCATGCTTTTACCTTTATTATTCTTTTATCTTCATATTCTTCTATTTTGTATGTTATTTCCTTTGTTTCTATTATTGGATTTTCTTCATCTTGTGGTATCCTTCCCATTTCTTCTTGTAAGAATCCTGAGAGTGTGTCATAATCTCCTTCAGGTATTTTGGCCCCTATTAGTTTATTTACATCATATATTGGCATACTTCCACTTAAAATATATGTGTTTTCGTCTATTTTTTGGTAATCCTCTTCTACTTCGTCATATTCGTCATATATATCTCCTACCAATTCTTCTAATATATCTTCCATTGTGATCAATCCTGCTGTTCCTCCATACTCGTCTAATACTATCGCCATCTGCATTTTATTTTTTTGCATTTCTTTGAACAGCTCATCTATCATTTTATTTTGTGGAACAAAATATGCTTTTTTCATTATATTTTTTATTTTTAGTGTTTTTTTGTTTATGTTTTTCAAAACATCTTTTATATATATAATTCCTTGAATTTCATCTATTGTTTCATCATATACTGGTATTCTACTATATCTATAATCTTCACTAGATATTTCTTCTAGTAATTCTGTTAGGTTCATGTTTTGATCTATTGCAAAAATGTCTGTTCTGTGTGTCATAATTTCTGAAACCACTATATCATTAAATTCAAATACATTATTTAAAAGTTCTTTTTCATCTTCTTCTATTGTACCTTTTTCTTTTCCTTGATCTATCATCATTTTGATTTCTTCTTCTGTTACTGTTTCTTCTTCGTTTTCTCCTATTCCTAAAATTTTAGATATTGAATTAGTTACAAATGTTAAAAATTTTACAAATGGTGCTGCTATTGTTGATATTGCTCTTATTATTCCTATTGAAAAAAATGATACTTTCTCTGCATTTTTCATTCCTATCCTTTTTGGTACTAATTCTCCAAACACTAGTGTAAAGAATGATAAAATAATTGTTATTATTATTATTGATATTGCTTTCCAAGCTTCTATACTTAAGAAAGGCATTATGTTGTTTAGGGTTGGTGCAAGCATATTTGCAAATGTGTCTGATGCAAATGCACTTGATAGGAATCCTGCAAGTGTTATTCCTATTTGTATGGTTGCTAAGAATTTGCTTGGAGTTTTTAGCATTTTTTCTATTTGTTTTGCTTTTCTATTTCCTTCTTTTGCTTGTTTTTCTATTTTTGCATCATTTAGTGATATATATGCTATTTCTGTTGCTGCAAAAAATGCGTTTATGAGTATTAGTATTAATAATATAAGTATTTGTCCTAACATTAAAAAATCCTCCGTTTAATCTTTTTTTCATATATTTGTATTATATCCGTTTTTCTTTTTTTTTTCAATTATTTTGTGGATTATTTATATAATTGTTATTATTATTTTATATTAAGAAGGGCTACAATCACGAGGGTAGCATTCGTCATTACATAAATTTTATATAAATAACACCTTGAGGGCTTCTCTACATTTTTAGATCTTCAATATCATTAATCAGGAATATTTACTATTTGGGCGGATATAAATTTTTTTCTTAACTTAATATCATGAACACCTTTCTATTTAAAGTTCAAACTCATAAAATCATAAAGACACACCTTTCTATTCCAAAAGCTGTGTCTTAATATATCTATTTTAATAAAAAAATGCAAAAATACTCTACATACTTTCAATACCATATACACATCTTCTATAATCCGGTTCGTCTTCTACACAAGTAATTAATGTAATACTATTTACTCTTGTATTTTCTAGATAACTCCAATCCGTATCTTCAACAATTATATTTTCAACAATTTCATATTTTCTTACCACATCATAATATCTATAAATTACAACATCTCCTTTTTTTAACTTTTTTATTTCTCTAAAATAATTTACTCTATACCCTCTATTATGAGCAGCCAACGCTATATTTCCTTCATTTTTACTAGTCTTTTCAAAATGTCCTATGAAGTTATCTAATACTTCTTTTGTTGTTCCTTCTTCTATTTTTGCATTCAAATTTATTTTTGGAATTTCTAATGTCCAATTACTATTTTGTATTTGTTGTAGGTTAAGATTATTTTGGTTATTTTGATTAATTTCATTATTGGGGAATTTTTGGTTTTGAACTTCTTCTTTTGTTTCTTTTTCCATGCTTTCAGATTTCATTTCTATTTCTATTATATTATTGTTTAATATTTTTGAGATAGAGGCATTTTTTATCTTATTTTGGTTTAAAATTATTAATATTATAATTATTATTGGAATAGAAATGATTAAACTTACTACATTTATATTTCTTTTGCTATAATTTATCATGCATAAGCTTCACCTCTTTTAATTTTTGTTTTTTGGAATTTTTCGAAATAAATCTTTGATATAAATTTTTATGATTAAAATCTATGTTTAATATAACATAGAGTTTTTGTTTTGTAAAGTTTTTTTCATCGCATAATTCGACAAAAATCCCATGTGAGTTATTTTTTAAAGTACTTTATTATCTATACAGAAAAGCGATTTTTGTGATTTACGCAAAAACCGCTTTTATATTATTTTTTGTTTGATTCTAATTCAAAATAGAATTCTACTCCATTTTCTCTATTAATTACTCCATAATCATTTTTATAATTTACCATTATAGCTTTTACAAATGCAAGACCTATTCCTGTACCTCCTGACTCTCTATTTCTTGATTGATCTGCTTTATAAAAACGATTCCATATTCTATTTAAGTCTTCTTCTTTTATATTATCTCCTGTATTAAATACCGAAATTCTAGATTTGTTATTAGTTTTATTTATTTGGTTTGTTATTCTTATAATTCTTTCTCCATTTACTTCTTTTAGATTTTTTATAGCATTTGTTAAATAATTTGTGATTACTTGTTCTATGTAAAAGTCATCTGCAAATACTTGCATTGTTTCTTCGCCTATAAATTCTACTTTTGCATTTTTTTCTTCTAACATTACTTTTGATTTTCTTACTACTTCTTTTTCTAGTTCTACAATGTCAAATTCTGTATTGTTAAATTCTCTTTTTCCATATTCTAATTTCATTAATTCTAGTAATTGCTTAACTAGTCTGTTCATTTTGTTTGCTTCATCTTGTATTACTTCTGCATAGAATTTTCTTGATTCTTCGTCTGAATTTACATTTTCTATTAGACCTTCACTGTAGCCTTGTATTAATGCTATTGGAGTTTTTAGCTCATGTGATACGTCTGATATGAATGATTTTCTCATTTCTTCGATTTTCGATTTCTTTTCTATGTCTTTTTCTAGTTCTATATTTGTACTTCTTAGCTGTTTTATTGTTTTTTCTAGTTTGTCTGACATTACATTTATACTTTTTCCAAGGTTATTTATTTCATCATCTACATCTTTTATTCTGTATTTATGACTAAAATCTAAGTTTGACATATTTTTTGCAATTTTGTTTAGTTCTAGTATTGGTTCTGTGAATTTTTTTGATATAAATGATACCATCACTGCTGCGATTAATATTGTAAATCCTGCGATTAGTAATAAAAAATTATTTGAAATTGTTACACTATCTTGTATTGATGTTACAGGTACTCTTATATATGCTGAATATCCATTATCTAATTCTCCTACTAACATTATATAATTTAGTCCATTTTTAAAATCTTTTTGTCTTATTATTTCAAATTTATCGTTTTTTTCAAGTATTATTTTGTTTTCTATATCACTTCTATTGCTTGTTATGCTACTTGTTATATCTTGTATTGCATTTAATACATAATTAAAATCTTTGTTTGATGTGTAAATGTTAAAATTTTCTTCATCTTTTATTAAAATGTCAAAATTATTTTTTATTGCTATTTTGTCCATTTCTGTTTCTAAATCTAGCTCATGGTTATTTCCATTATAATAATCATTTAATTGATTATATACATCTTCTAATGTTTGCTCTTTGCTATATAAATAAAATTTTTCTAGTGCAAAGCTGTTTACTATTATTAGAAATATTATTATTAGCATAACTGTTAGGCTAAGTGTTAGAAATAATTTTACTTTTACTGATTTGAATACTTTTTTAGTATTTTCTATGGCTTTTTTTATTTTGCTTTTCATATAATCATTCCTTTTCTAGGACTATCTTTTTTATTTTCTATTTTCTATTTTTTGTTATCTTTATTTTTTTACTTTTATTTATTACATTTATTTTAATCTTTATTTTTTACATTTATTTTTATCTTTATTTTTTACATTTTTTCTGTTTTTCTATTTTGCTTTATCTTATATTTTTATTTTACTTCAAATTTGTATCCTACTCCTCTAATTGTTTTTATGTATTTTCCTTTTTTCCCTAGTTTATGCCTTATTTTTTTTATGTGGCTGTCAATTGTTCTTGAGTCTCCATAGTAATCATAATTCCATACATTATTTAATATTTTGTCTCTTGATAGTGCAATGTTTTCGTTTTCTACTAGATATACCAATAGTTCATATTCTCTTAAACTTAATTCAATTTGTTTTCCATCTACACTTACTGTTCTTCCTTCTTTGTCTATTTCTATTCCTCCACAGTCTTTTACTTCTTTTGGCTTTGTTTCGGTTCTTTTTAATATTGCTTCTACTCTTGCAGCTAGTATTTTAGGGCTAAATGGTTTTGATATGTATTCGTCTACACCTAGTTCAAATCCAAATAGTTCGTCTTGTTCTTCTCCTCTTGCTGTTAACATTATTATTGGTACTTTTGAGGTTTGTCTTATTTGCCTTAATACAGACCAACCATCTAGTTTTGGCATCATTACATCTAGTAAAATTAAGCATATTTTTGAGGAGTTTTGCTCAAATACTTCTAATGCCTTTTCTCCATCTTCTGCTTCTAGTATGCTATATCCTTTTGCTACTAAAAAGTCTTTTATTAATTTTCTCATTCTAGCTTCATCGTCTACTACCAATATACTTTTGCTTACCATATTTTTCTCTTCCTTGTATTAATATATTTAGGTTTTTACGAGGTTTTGCCTATAAACCTTATTTTACATTATTATATCTTATTTTTATTTATTTGTATAGATTATGTTTTTGGTTTTATGTTTATTTATTTTACAAAATTTTTGTGTCTTTTATGTGAATTTTTTAAATTATTAATGTGTATTTAAGTTTATATTGTAAAATTGCCAAAAGAGCCGGAGCAAAAGAATGCCAAAAGTGCCAAAAGGGCCGGAGCAAAAGAATGCCAAAAGTGCCAAAGGGGACGGAGCAAAATGGCAACTTTTGAGAAAAGTTGCCATTTTGCTCCGTCCCCTTTGGCACTTTTGGCATTCTTTTGCTCCGGCTCTTTTGGCAATTTTATTTATTTATTTTTAATTATTTACTATTACTGTTTTTGTATCATATGCCATTTTTACATTTTCTTCATTTAAAATTTGCATTATTTTATAATTTATTCTTTCTTTTTCTTTTAGGTAGCTCATATAATCTACTGAATTTGTGTAACTACATATATATAAATTTAGTCCGTTTTGAGTTATTCCATCAAATCTAACTATTATTGTGTCATCTATTACATCGTCTTTATCTACAAGCATTGTTTTTATTCTTTCTTCAACTTTTTGCAATTTTTCTAGTGGTGTGTTTGTTTCTATACATATATTTAGTTTATATCTTCTTTTTTCTAGTTTGCTCCAGTTTATTACAGATGATTCAGATATTACTGAGTTTGGTACATTTACTACTGAGTTTTCAGATGTTCTTATTCTTGTGGTTCTAAATGTTATGTCTTCAACTGACCCTTCATATGTGTCCATTTGTATCCAGTCTCCTACTGCAAATGGTTTATCGAAAAAGATTGTTGCTCCTCCGAATAAATTTTTTGCAGTATCTTGTGCAGCAAGTGTAATTATTACTCCTCCTATTCCAAGTCCTGTTATTATTCCATTTATGTTAAATCCAAGTTCTGTTATAACTAGCATTATTGCAACAATGTATATTAATACTCTTATTATTTTTAGTATAAAATTTAAGCTTGTGTCTTCTATTTCTTTTTTTGCCTTTTGTTTGTATCTTTTTACTAATGTTGAGTCCATTGTAAAGCTTTTTGCAATTCCTTTTGCAAATGCTAGTATACTTATTATTTTAAATACTTTTGTAAATATAATCATTATTTCATCAGATATTTCAAGTGGTATTTTTAAAAATAGTATTGCTATATATACTCCAAGTATGTTTATAAATATTCTTATTGGATCATAAAACGCACTTTCTTTTATTTCTCTTTTTCTTGCTTTGAATTTGAATAGTTTTACTATCATATATGATATGCTACTACTTAGCATAATGAATAATATCATTATTGCTATTGCAATTATTATGTCTATTATATCTTGACTATCTATTTTATTTATAAAATCTGTTATTTGTTGCATTTTTTTCTCCTTTTGCTTTTATGGTTTACCCCATGTAATCTCTTAATTTTTTGCTTCTACTTGGATGTCTTAGTTTTCTTAGTGCTTTTGCTTCTATTTGTCTTATTCTTTCTCTTGTGACATTAAATTGGCTTCCTACTTCTTCTAGTGTTCTTGATTTTCCATCTTCTAGCCCAAATCTTAGTTTTAATACTTTTGCTTCTCTTGGTGTTAGTGTACTCATAACATCTTCTAGTTGTTCTCTAAGTAATGTATATGATGCTGCATCATGTGGTGCTGGGCTGTCTTCGTCTTGTATGAAGTCTCCTAGGTGACTGTCATCTTCTTCTCCTATTGGTGTTTCTAGTGATACTGGGTCTTGTGCTATTTTTTGTATTTCTGCGACTTTTTCTACTGGTATTTCCATTTCTTTTGCTATTTCTTCTGGGGTTGGCTCTCTTCCTAGTTGTTGCAATAGATGTCTTGATGTTCGTATTAGTTTATTGATTGTTTCTACCATATGCACTGGTATTCTTATTGTTCTTGCTTGGTCTGCTATTGCTCTTGTTATTGCTTGTCTTATCCACCATGTTGCATATGTGCTGAATTTAAATCCTTTTGTGTAGTCAAATTTTTCTACTGCTTTTATTAGTCCCATGTTTCCTTCTTGAATTAGGTCTAAAAATAGCATTCCTCTTCCTACATATTTTTTTGCTATACTTACAACTAGTCTTAGGTTTGATTCTGCAAGTTTTTGCTTTGCTTCTTCGTCTCCTTTTAGTATTTTTTTGGCTAAGTCTAGTTCTTCTTCAAATGTTAGTAATGGTATTTTTCCTATTTCTCTTAGATACATTCTTACTGGGTCGTCTACATTTATTCCGTCATATGTGTTTTCTGTTATTTCGTCTAGTTTTAAGTCTTCTACTTCTTTTAAGTCTTCTATGTCTGGTTCTTCGTCAAATTCGTCTGGAAGTAGGTCTACTCCTATTTCTTCAAATGCGTCGAAGACTGAGTCTATTTGTTCTGGTGATACGTCATTTAATTGATTTGCTAGGTCTCCATATGTTATTTTTCCTTTTTCTTTTGCTTGTTTTAGTAGATTTTGTACTTTTTCTTGTTTTATTTTTTCACTTTCTTGAGTTTCTTCTTCATTTTTATTCTCTTGTTCCATTTCTGCAACTTCTTTTATTTCTTCTTTTAGTTCTTCTATTGTTTCTTGTTTTTTATGTTTTATTTTTGTAGCTGCTTTTTTTGTTTGTTCTTTGTTTGTTTGACTTTCGTTATTTTCTTCTTTTTCGGTTGATTTTGAGTTTTCCTTTTCAATTGATTTTGAACTTTCTTTTTCGTTTATGCTTGTCGTTTTGTTGTTTTCTTTTTTGTTTGCTTTTTCATTTATATTATTTTTTTCGTTTTTGCTTTTTTCTTTATTATTTTTTTCTTCTTTTTCATCAATTTTTGTTTTTATTTTTTTGTCTTCTGCTTCTTTAATTTTTTTGTCTTTGCTTAATTCTTCTTTTTTTCCTGCCATTTAAAATACATTCCTTTCTTAATAGTAATCTATTTATTTTATTTTTGCTAAACTTATAATTATATCATTTAGCTCTTTTTCTAATTTTTTCTTTTCTTCTGGTTCTTTAGTTTCTTCTAGTAATTCTAAGATTTCATATTTTCTGTCTGTTAGTTTGTCTTTTTGGTATCCTTGCATTAGGTCATCTATTGCCTTTTCTATGTCTTGTATTTCATAGTCTATTGCTATTATTTCTGTTATTCTGTTTTGCTCTTCTTCTGTTAAATTATTTAATATGCTATTTATATTACTATTTCCTTTTTCGAATTCTTCATACAGTTTTTGGGCTATTTTATTATTTATTTCATCTTTAAAGTCGTCTTGGCTTAGGTTTTGTTTTATTATGCTATAATAATTTGGGTTTCCTGTGAGTAATATTGATAGTATTGTGTTTTCTCTTTTTAATAGTGCATCTGATATTTTTCTTTTTTTGGTTTCTGTTTTTTCCGTATGCACTATTTGTGGTTTTTTGTTATTTTTCTCATTATTTAAGTTTGAATATGTTAGTTTGTTTACTTCTGCATAGATTGCTTCTTTGGATATATCATATTCTTTTGCTATTTTTTCTATGTAGATTTCTCTTTCTATACTGTTTTCTATTTTTGAGATTATTTTTGCTGTTTCATTTAAGAATTTTATTTTGTCATTTACATTTTCGAGATTTAAGTTTTGTTTTAAGATTTTTACTTTGAATTCTATTACTGAAATTGCTTTATCTACTAAATTTGTAAATCTTGCATTTCCATATTTTATTACATATTCGTCTGGGTCTTTTGCTCCTTCCATTTGGAGTACTCTTATGTCACATCCCATGTTCATAAGTATTTCCATTGCTCTTACTTTTGCTGCTTGTCCGGCTTCGTCTGAATCGTAACTTAGTATTATTTGTTCTGTGTTGTTTCTTAGTAAATATCCTTGTTGCTGGGTAAGTGCTGTTCCGAGTGATGCTACTACATTATGGATTCCTCTTTGGTGCAAAGATATTACATCCATATATCCTTCTACTATTAATAGTCTTTTTTTTATGTCATATTTTTTTGCTACATTTAGCCCAAATAGGTGTCTTCCTTTGCTGTATACTATATTTTCTGGGGAGTTTATATATTTGGGTTTTGAGTCGTCTAGCACTCTTCCTCCAAATGCAGTTACTTTTCCTCTTACATCACATATTGGGAACATTAGCCTGTTTCTATATCTGTCTATGTATTTTCCGTTTTCATTTTTGTTTACTAAGCCTGATTCTAATATTTCTGTTTCTTCAAAGCCTTGCTTTTTTAGTTCATTATATAGCTCGTCAAACTTGCCTGAGAAGCCTATTTTAAATGATTTCAATGTTTCGTTTGAAAGCTTTCTCATTTTTACATATTCTTGTGCCATTTTTGCTTGAGGTTTGTATAGGTTTTGATGATAGAATTCAGCTGCAAATTCATTTACTTTATATACTTTTGCTTTTAATTCTTCTTTTGTAGAATCTTGATTATTCATAAGCTTTGGCAATTGTATGTTTGCTCTTTCTGCTAAAGTTTGCACAGCTTCTATAAAGCTTATTCCTTCTATTTTCATTAAAAATGTAAAAACATTTCCTCCAACTCCACACCCAAAGCAGTGAAAAATTTGTTTATCTGGTGAGACAGAAAAAGAAGGTGATTTTTCATTATGAAATGGACATAGCCCAAAATAATTTCTTCCGCTTCTTTTTAATTGCACATATTGTGATATGATATCTACGATATCATTTGTTTGTCTTACTTCTTCTATAATTTCATCACTATATCTTGCCATTTTTCCTCACTTTCTTTAAAAATGTTTTTACTTTTTATCCATAATTATATTATTCGACGTGTTTTACATAAATCCTTCCTTTTTTTCATTTTTTTCGGGATTGGAAGTTGTATTTTATAATTTTATCTTACTAGAATTTTAGACATGCCATTTGATTTTATATCGTGTGTGCTGATTATATATTTATTATCATTTTTTTATTTAAATTTCTAAAAAAATATTAAAAATACTATTCTTAATTTTTAAGAATAGTATTTTTAATATTTTTTAATATATGATTTGTTTTCTTTCTTTTTGCACAGAGTAGCCCAAAAATAGTAAATAGTAAAATAATTTCAAAATATTTTACTATTTACTATTTGGGCGGATATAGATATTTTTCTTAACCTAATCGTTTTTGACAACGGTAATGTATAATTCTTTTAATTTTATATTATAGCTTTAAATTTTGATTATATATATGAATTTTTATTAATATTCTATTTAAGTGCCATTATCTTATTATCTAACTTATTTATTATTTTCGCATAAGACACCAATTCCTTAGATGCTTGTTTACTTATTTCTTGTTTTGGTTTATATTTCATAGTATGTTCTAAGCTTGCCCAAAAATCCATTGCCATTGTTCTTATTTGCATTTCTACTTTTACATACATTATGTTTTTTGATAATGCTATTGGCACATTTAATATCATATGATAGCTTGAATACCCGCTCTTTTTTGGATTTACTACATAATCTTTTTCTTTTTGAATTTCGATTCCTGGCAAGTCTTCTATCATATTTCTTATTGAATAAATGTCTTTTTTTAGTGGGCATATTACTCTTATTCCTGCTATATCATTTATGTTTTTTATCATGTCATTATAGGTAAATTCTAGGTCTTTTGATTGCATTTTTTTCTTTATACTTTCAGGTGATTTTATTCGAGTATTTATATGATCAATTAAATCATATTCATAAAAAATTTTGGATTCTTTTTGTATTATTTCTAATTTGGTTTGTATTTCTTTTATTCCAACTGAATATATAAACATTATTTTTTTAAATGTTTTACTATTCACATCGACATTTTCATTTGTTGATAATAAATTTTCAATTTTTATTAATTGATTACCTTTTGGTTTTTTTCTTTCCATATATACACTCCTTATTTTCCCCTCAATCTTTAGTATATGCATATATTACCCTTTATTTGTTATCAAAATTTATTTTGTTTGTGTTTTTTTTGTGAAATCTGGAAAAAATGCCAAAAGAGCCAAAAGGGCCGGAGCAAAAAA